>JANMIH010000401.1:0-4775 GCA_031375685.1 Polaromonas sp.
GTGACTTACCTGGAATTCAGGGCTGACTACCACGTCGAGCTGCGCTACAAGGATGGCCGCGTCAAAGCGATACCGTTCCTGCAATTGCCACTGTCAAAGTTGCCAAGTGACTTTTTCCCGCTGACTTGCCGCACCTGTGTGGACTACACCAATGTGCTGAGCGACATCACGGTAGGCTACATGGGCGGCGAAGGCGAGCAGTGGCTGCTGGTGCGCAACCAGCGCGGTGAAGATCTGCTCAAATTGTTGGGTCATGAAGTGGTCACGTCAGCGCCGGGCAGCGCTGGCAAACGTGCCGGCGCGGTGAAAGGCTTCATTAAAAACGTGGAACTGGCAGCGGGCGGACTGCCGCTGCGCAAAATGCCGAACTGGTTGCGCCCCATCGTCGGCTGGCTGATGCCCCGCGTGGGACCGCGCGGGCTGGAGTTTGCTCGTGCGCGCATCGACATGAAGGCGGCTGAAACTGTTATTCACCTGCGGCGCGAGATGCCAGCGAAAATCAAAAACATGGTGCCGCCCCATGTGTGGCACCTGGTGGCGCCCTACGGCATGGGACCGACAGAGGCTGAAAAAGCACCGCCGCAGGTTAAATCACCACCATAAAACGCTATTAATTTAGGAGCTTCTTGCGCCCGTATTTATTGGGTAAAATCCACTTTTTAACCCCAAAAAGCGTCCAATTTGGCCGTAAAACCCGCCAGATCCTCAAAATAGGGCAGCGCGCCGCCTGGCGTCAATTCAAACTGCCAGTTGGCCCGCTGCGCCACCGTGCTGCGGCCACGGTAGTCGGTAAAGTCGCCGCGCGTGGCCATCGACACCCATACTGGGCAGGCCAGCTTTTCATACAGGGTGTTGATGTCGGCTGCAAACAAAAAAGCGGATAAAAAAAACAACGGTGCGTGCTTGGCCCCAGGCTGGCGCGCAGACAGAACGCAATACCGCCACAAAGTCTCATCGACCTGCTTGCAACCAAAGGTGCGCTGCAAAAAGTAGCGCACCACAGGGGGTCGCGTCAGGTTATTGAACAACCAGCTGCTCCAGGCCGGATTGCTGAGGAGACGATAAGCCCAGGACACCCCGCGCGACGAAGCCGGCGCAGCATAAAAGCGTTTGGAGCCACGAAAGCCTGTCGGGCTGATGAGCGCGATCCGCCTGACAGCTTCAGGCGCTTCACAAGCTACGCGAGCCACGTATTCACACGACAGCGACAAGCCCACCACATCGACCGCCACCTGGCCATGCTGGCTGCGGATATGAGCCAGCACAGCCAGCACAGCGTCGGTCATCAAACGAATCGTGTAAGGCTGGTCACTGCGGTCTGAAAAGCCAAAGCCGGGCAAATCAAGCGCGTACGTGGGCCGCATCTGGCTGTAGTGTTCGTACAGCGGCGCAACTTCAGCCACAGACGCGGCAGCGTTCACGCTGTGGACCAAAAGCAGTGGCGGCAACACCGAGTCGTGAACGGCGTTGGACTGATAAAAACTGACCAGCCCTGCGCTGGTTTGCAGTTCAATGCGCCGGCCCGTCACGGCAGAGGGCAGGGATGGAATGTTTTCAGGCGAGCTCATGGGTGATTCCGGTTGTTGTCTCATCGTGGCGAGCCGTCTCCACCGGAGCGTGCGCCAGCGCCATCACCTCATGCGGTGGCAAATGTTTAAGCCTGTGGTCGCTCCACACCTGCCGCCAGCGTCTGGAGCCGGGCAAGCCGTGGCGCAAGCCGAGCATGTGGCGGGCAATCGCTGAGTATGGCGTGCCATGTTCAGCCAACTCGCGCGACATGTAGTCGCACATCTGCACTTCAACCTCTTCGCGCGTCAGGCCTGAAGGCGCAGCGCCAAAAAAATCAACATCCCAAGATGCCATGAACCAGGGGTTGTGATAAGCCTCACGCCCCACCATCACGCCGTCAAGCTGCTGCAATTGCTCCGTGATTTGCGCGTGGGTGGTGATGCCCCCGTTGATGGCGATGCTCAGGTGTGGAAAGTCTTTTTTTAATTGGTGCACCAGGCCGTAGCGCAGTGGCGGTACTTCGCGGTTTTCTTTCGGGCTCAAACCCTTCAGCCAGGCACTGCGCGCATGCACGATGAAGGTGTTGCACCCTGCCTGGCTCACCGCGCCCACAAAGTCGCGCACAAAGTCGTAGCTGTCGAGCTTGTCAATGCCAATCCGGTGTTTGACGGTCACGGGTACGCTGACCACGTCCACCATGGCCTTGACACAATCGGCCACCAGCTGCGGTTCGGCCATCAGGCAAGCGCCAAAAGCACCGCGCTGAACACGTTCGCTGGGGCAACCACAGTTCAGGTTAATTTCGTCATAGCCCCACTGCTCTCCCAGCTTGGCACAGTGCGCCAGGTCAGCTGGCTCGCTACCGCCCAATTGCAGGGCGACCGGGTGCTCCTCAAGGTTGTAGTCCAGGTGCCGTGCCACGTCGCCATGGATCAGCGCACCCGTCGTCACCATTTCGGTGTAAAGCAGCGCATGACGGCTGAGCAGGCGGTGAAAGGTGCGGCAATGCCTGTCGGTCCAGTCCATCATGGGCGCAACGGACAAGCGCCACGGATTGGGCGATGCTGTTGAAAAAGGCGATGGGGGTGAAGACATAAGTTGTGTATTTTCCCAGATGTCGTGTGTGCCAGCCGACACAGGCTATTGGGCATCGGCTGACATCGTCTGTTCGTGCTGGCTGATGCCTTCTTAACGCGGGTCACGGCTTAATCAAACTTTGACCTGAAAAGAACAACCGTATGAAAAAATTTGAACTGAATCCTGACATGCTGACCATGGGCGGCACGTTTTACCCCAAGGGCTATGCCTACATCATGTTCCCCAATGCGATGCTGGCAGAGCGCGTTGCCCTTGAAATGGGTCACATCCCGACGCTGGGCGCGTCCGTCATGTTTTTAAATGCAGCCACCGTTTTGCGAGAAATTGGCAAAGTTGAAGGCGAGTCTGATGTCGTCTTGCCCTCGGTCGGCACCGAAGGCGCCACTGTCCGCAAGTATGTTGATCTGGCACGCAAAGGCCATTGCGCGCTGATGGTCAAGGTGGACTCTGATGAAGAAGCTGAACGTGTCATGCAGTCTGCGCGAAGTGCTTCGTTTTCATACGGCCAGCGCTATCACTTGTTAGCCATGGAAGACCTGGAATAGGGATGGGTTGGTTTCGGTAACATGCTGTTGACCTGATTCAACAGCTAAAGACCGAACAATGATTGACCTGTATTACTGGCCCACGCCAAACGGCTGGAAGATTTCCATCATGCTTGAAGAGTGCGGGCTGCCGTACAACTTCATGCCCGTCAACATTGGCAAAGGCGAACAGTTTGCGCCAGAATTTTTGGCCATCAGTCCCAACAACCGCATGCCCGCAATCATTGACCACGCCCCCGCAGACGGCGGCGCACCAGTTGCAGTGTTTGAAAGCGGTGCGATTTTGCAGTACCTGGCTGAAAAAACGGGTCGCTTTATACCCACTGACTTGCGTGGCCGCTATCAAGCCTTGCAATGGCTGATGTGGCAAATGGGTGGGCTGGGTCCGATGGCGGGGCAAAACGGGCATTTTCTTTTGTATGCACCTGACAAAATTCCTTATGCGATTGAGCGATACGGCAAAGAGGTTGACCGCTTGTATGGCGTGCTCAATACCCAGTTAGCTCTCACAAAGGCCTTTGTGGCGGGCAATGACTATTCCATTGCAGACATGGCCATTTTCCCGTGGGTGCGCACGCACAAGGCGCAGCAGGTTGACCTGACCAAATTTGCGCATGTGGAGCGCTGGTACAACGCGCTGTTTGACAGACCTGCCGTCAAGCGCGGGCTGGCCGTCGGCAAAGAACTGCGTGCACCAGCCTTGACGGAGGACGCACGCAAGGCGTTGTTTGGCCAGACATCGGCAAGCGTGCAAGCGGGGGCGCACAACAATGATTGATTTTTACTTTGACGTGTCCAGCCCCTGGACTTACCTGGCGTTTCGCAACATCCAGCCGATGGCCGCCGATTTGAAGGTCGCCATCAACTGGCGAGCCGTGCTGGTAGGGGGCATTTTCAACACGGTGAACCAGCGCATGTACGCTTCGCGTGAAGATTCAAATTCACCACGCAACCGCTATGTACTCAAAGACCTGCAAGACTGTGCGCGGCAAACTGGCATCCACATCGTTTTTCCACCCAAAGTTTTTCCTGTCAACAGCGTCAAGGCCATGCGCGGGTGTATCTGGCTGGCACAGGACGAGGGCTTCAAAGCGCATCTGCTGACCTTTGTTGAAGCAACCTTCGCCGCCTATTTCACCCAGCAACAAGACATATCGCAAGACGCTGTACTGGCCAGCATTTGCCAAAGCGTGGGGATTGATGCTGATGCCTTTGCCAACGGCATCGCACAGGCAGAGATCAAACAAGCACTGAAAGCCAACACCGATGAAGCCATAGCGCGCGGTGCGTTTGGCGTGCCCAGTTTTTTTGTCGGTGACGACATGTACTTTGGCAACGACCGGCTGGAGCTGTTGCGCCTGGCAGCTTTAAAAGCTAAAGCTCACTGAGCTTGGCCGGTCGACTTTCATCAGACTGAATGAACGAGTCCTCCCACTTGTTTGGGAAACGGTCAGATTTGCCGGAGCCAAAAGCACCCGTGCCATCCGGGTTAAAACCAGCCGCAGCGGGTGTTGGCGCGACCTTGCCTGTGTCGCTGTTGTTCAGCACCTTCAGAGCCGCCGCCTTGGCAGCCAGGCGTTTTTCTTTGGTAAAGCTGTCCAGGTCTGCATGAAAGCTGCTGTC
>JANMIH010000410.1:0-2899 GCA_031375685.1 Polaromonas sp.
CGTTCACCCCCTTGAGCAAAGGGTTGGCCGCAATTTTGGCCTTGATGGCGTCGGGCTCAAACTCGCTTTGCGGAATCGGCCCGATGATGCCGAAATGGTTGCGGGTGGGCTTGAGAAACACGGGAATCGAGCCGGTCATGATGATGGCGTGCAGGATCGACTTGTGGCAGTTTCGGTCGACCACCACCACGTCGCCCGGTGCCACGGTGTGGTGCCAGACCATCTTGTTGCTGGTGGATGTACCGTTGGTGACAAAAAAGCAGTGGTCTGCATTAAAGATACGTGCCGCGTTGCGCTCACTCGCACCAATCGCGCCGTCATGGTCGAGCAACTGGCCCAACTCTTCAACCGCGTTGCAGACGTCGGCGCGCAGCATGTTTTCACCATAAAACTGGTGGTACATCTGGCCGACTGGGCTCTTCAAAAACGCCACGCCGCCCGAGTGGCCGGGGCAATGCCAGCTGTAGGAGCCGTCTTCGGCGTAGTCGAGCAATGCCTTGAAGAACGGCGGTTGCACGCCTTCGAGGTAACTTTTGGCCTCACGCAAGATGTGCCGAGCGACAAACTCGGGCGTGTCTTCAAACATGTGAATGAAGCCGTGCAATTCACGCAGAATATCGTTGGGAATATGCCGCGAGGTTTTGGTTTCACCGTAGACGTAAATCGGCACGTCCAGGTTTTTGCGGCGCACTTCTTCAATGAAGTTGCGCAGGTTTAATACCGCTGGGTCAAGATCGGGGCCAGGCGTGAATTCTTCGTCGTCGATGGACAAAATAAAGGCGCTCGCCCTGCTCTGCTGCTGGGCAAACTGGCTCAGGTCGCCGTAACTGGTGACGCCCAACACTTCAAAGCCTTCGGTTTCGATGGCTTGGGCGAGAGCCCGAATGCCCAGGCCGGAGGTGTTTTCAGAGCGGAAGTCTTCGTCGATGATGACGATGGGGAAACGAAATTTCATGGCAGTGGTGTATCGTGAAGGGGGTGGTACGACGTCTTGGCAGCAGAACAAGGACTTGCGAAGTGTACGGAAATTATGTGTCGCTGGGCTTGCAGGGTGCTACATTGACCGCAAACTGTGTTCCCAGTCCTACAAATAACAACCCACGTCATGGAGAAATCGAATGTCTGAATCAACCATCTGGTGGCTGCTGGCTGGCGCTGCCGTGGGCATTGAGCTGGTAACAGGCACGTTTTACCTGCTGATGCTGGCCATTGGCCTGGCGGCCGCAGCGATTGCGTCGCACCTGGGCCTGCCACTGACCTGGCAACTGGTCACGGCAGCCGTGGTGGGTGGCGGTGCGGTGGTGCTTTGGTACTTTGTGCGCGGCAAGCAGCCCAGCAAGCTGCCAGCCCAGTCCAATGCCGATGTCCACATTGACATTGGTGAGCCCGTGTTTGTCGACACCTGGAACGCTGACGGTACAACCCAGGTGAAATATCGCGGTTCGAATTGGGCGGCCATTACCCACGGCTCAGCGCCGTCGGCTGGCCAGCACCGCATCAAAGAGCTGCTGGGCAACCGCCTGGTGCTTGAAAAAATCTAGTCTTTGCCTTTAATACCAACCGGGAGAAATCGATGGAAATTGCACTTTTACTGTTAGTTATTGCTGTCATCTTTGTTGTGCGCAGCATCAAGGTGGTGCCGCAGCAAAACGCCTGGGTGGTGGAGCGGCTGGGCAAATACCACGGCACGCTGACGCCGGGCCTGAATTTTCTGGTGCCTTTTATTGACAAGGTGGCCTACAAACATTCACTCAAAGAAATCCCGCTGGACGTACCGAGCCAGGTTTGCATCACACGTGACAACACCCAATTGCAGGTCGATGGCATTTTGTACTTTCAGGTCACCGACCCGATGCGCGCCAGCTACGGCTCGTCGAATTACATCATTGCGGTCACGCAACTGGCGCAAACCTCGCTGCGGTCGGTCATTGGAAAACTGGAGCTCGACAAAACGTTTGAAGAGCGCACCATCATCAACTCCCAGGTGGTCGCAGCAATTGACGAGGCCGCGCTCAACTGGGGCGTGAAGGTGCTGCGATACGAGATCAAAGACCTGACCCCACCGAAAGAAATTTTGCACGCCATGCAGTCGCAAATCACCGCCGAGCGGGAAAAGCGCGCACTGATTGCCGCGTCAGAAGGCCGCAGGCAAGAACAAATCAATATCGCCACCGGTGAGCGCGAGGCTTTTATTGCCCGGTCTGAAGGTGAAAAGCTGGCAGCGATTAACAACGCACAGGGCGAGGCATCGGCCATCCTGGCCGTGGCCGATGCCAACGCCAAAGCCATTGAGCTGGTCGCCAACGCGATTCGCCAGCCTGGCGGTGAACAGGCAGTGCAGCTGAAGGTCGCTGAAAAGGCTGTGGAGGCATACGCCCGCGTGGCCGCTGATGCGACAACGACCCTGATCGTGCCCAGCAACATGACCGAAGTCTCGGCGTTAATAGCTTCTGCCATGAAGATGGTGCAACTGAACAAAGCATAAACATGGAAGTTTTGAATGTATTAGGCAAGCCGCTGGTGCCTTGCTCGTATGACCCGCTGACGGGCTACTTCAGGGACGGCTGCTGCAAAACAGACGAAACCGACACCGGCTCACACCTGATCTGTGCGCGTGTGACGGATGGCTTTTTAATCTTCTCAAAACAGCGCGGCAACGACCTGACCTCCCCTCGACCTGAATACCGCTTTAAAGGCCTGCAAGCAGGCGACCGCTGGTGCCTGTGCGCCACGCGCTGGGCCGAAGCGCTGGCAGCAGGTGTAGCGCCGCCGGTGGTGCTGGAAAGCACCCACGCCAGCGCTTTGAGGTTCGTCACGCTGGCGCAACTGGAAAAGCATCGCTTCACTGCCGCGCTACAATAGCACTCGTGCGGAAGGGTGGATGAGCGGTTTAAGTCAT
>JANMIH010000420.1:0-3876 GCA_031375685.1 Polaromonas sp.
CCACTGATTCAATAGAGCGGGGTTACTAGATAAACTTGGGGTAACTATCCATTTTTGATACAAATGAACGCAACTGCCGATCACATTCACCATGCCTTGGAAACTGTCGCACAACTGCGCCAGCAGAGAATGGGTCAACCCGGCCTGGCATCCGCCAATGCCGCCATCAAGCGATTTCAGGCCCGGCGATTTCAGGCCACTTATCCGGACCTTTTGCAAAGCCCGCGTTATAAAACGGCAGCCAGCTTTTTCCTCTTTGAGCTGTACAGCGACAAAGTCTATGCCGAACGCGACCAGCAATTTGCACGCATCGCCAGCACGATTGCCAGACTGTTTCCTCAAGCCGTTGTCAATACCGCAGCGGCATTGGCTGACGTACACGCGTTGACCGAGCGGCTGGACGATGCCATGGCACATGCTTGGCTCGCCTCGCAGGCAGAAAGACCCAACCAGAATGATCCCGCCCGCTACATTGCCTGCTGGCGTCAGGTAGCCGACCGTGCTGCGCGCCAACAACAGTTAGATGTTGTGCTTGCATTAGGTCAGTCGCTGGACAGTTTGACGCGCAAACCGGGCCTGCGCATGCTGTTAAAAATGATGCGCGCGCCGGCAGCGGCTGCCGGCTTGGGTTCACTGCAAAATTTTTTGGAGACAGGCTTTGATGCTTTTCAAGCCATGCGCGGTGCCGAGGCTTTTTTGATGCTGATCACCTTGCGTGAAGGCGACTGGATTCAACGCTTGTTTGAAGAAGATGCTGTCGCTTGCGAGACCAAACTGACTGAATTAATCGCCTTTGACGGTTAATTTGCAGGTCACCTAGGACAAGCCCCATGCGTCATTTCGGTGGCTGGTTTCACAATGGCAATAGGAGATATATATGGAAAGACATTGGCTCAAGAGTTACCCTGAGGGCGTCGCCCACGATATTGATACCGAGCAATTCCAATCGCTTAATCAGTTGCTGGAAGAATCGTTCAAAAAGAACGCCGCGAAACCGTTCTCCGTTTGCATGGATCGCTGGATGTCATACGGCGAGCTGGATGCTTTGTCGTCCAACCTTGGGGCTTGGCTTCAAAGTCTGGGGCTGGAGCCGAATGCACGGGTGGCGATCATGCTGCCCAACATACCGCAATTTGCAGTGACAATGGCGGCCATTTTGCGAGCCGGCTACACCTGTGTGAACGTCAATCCGCTTTACACATCTCGTGAGCTGGAGCATCAGCTGAAAGACTCTGGCGCTACGGCAATTGTGATTCTTGAAAACTTTGCCGTGACACTGGCGGACGTGGTCGAACGCACGCCCATCAAGCACATTGTGATGGCTTCAATGGGCGATTTGCTGGGTTTTTGGTATGGCAAATGGCTGACATTTGCTGTGCGGCATCTGGCCAAAATGGTACCTGCATACAAGCTGCCGCTCGGCAGCGACAGGGTGGTCACATCTTTTGGCAAAGCGATTGCAGATGGTTCTGCCTTGTCTTTAAAATCTGCGCACTGTACGCTCGATTCGATTGCATTTTTGCAGTACACAGGCGGCACGACGGGACTCTCAAAAGGAGCTGTGCTGACGCATCGCAACATCATCGCAGCTGTTTTGCAGGGCGAGCAATGGTTCACGCCGGCGCTCAAACGCATCGGAGATGTGAGCAAGATCAACAATATCGCGGCCCTGCCGCTCTATCACATCTTTGCACTGACGCTAAGCTTATTGACGATTCGCTGGGGTGCACAACTCACCTTGATTCCTAATCCGCGTGACTTCGGAAAGTTTATCGAGGTGCTTAAAAAGCGACCCTTTCACATGCTGCCAGCGGTCAATACGCTTTTTAACGCCCTGCTGCAACATCCACAATTTAGAAGTCTTGATTTTTCAAATTTGTGCGTTTCTCAAGCGGGTGGCATGGCCGCTTCTGAGGGTACTGCCCGCCATTGGCAGGAAGTCACCGGCTGCGCGATGGTTGAGGGCTGGGGCATGAGTGAGACCTGTGCGATTGGCACCAACAATCCCATCACCAGCAAAGATTTTTCAGGAACAATTGGCTTGCCGTTGCCAAGCATTGAGATTGCCATCAAGGATGACGACGGTCAGTCTCTTGCGATTGGTGAGTCCGGCGAGATTTGCATCAAAGGCCCGCAAGTGATGGTGGGCTATTACAACCAGCCTGCTGAAAATGAAAAGCCGTTCACGTCTGACGGATTCATGCGGACTGGCGATATCGGCATCATGGATGACAGAGGTTATACAAAAATCATTGACCGGAAAAAGGACATGATCATTGTTTCGGGCTTCAATGTATTTCCCAATGAGCTGGAAAATGTTATTTCGATGTGCCCAGGCGTTGTCGAATGCGCGGCAGTGGGCATTTTCGACAAGTCTCAAGGCGAAGCAATCAAGGTTTTTGTGGTCAAAAACGATCCAGCCTTAACAGAGGAGGAAGTAGCCGCTTATTGCAAACAGAATTTGACAGGCTACAAGCGTCCAAAGTACATTGAATTCAGGGATGACTTGCCCAAATCAAACGTCGGCAAAATACTCAGGCGTGAGCTGCGCAGTGCGAAATGATCTCCTGATAACAACGGTGGTTGTGTGAGCGTCATCCAACTGCCCGAGGGCGTTCATGTTTTTGAACGTGGTTGGCTTTCCTCGAATTGTATTTTTTTCGATGATGGTCAATCCAGTTCTTTGGTTGACAGCGGGTATGGCACACATTCAGCGCAAACTCTTGATCTTGTTGCCGCCAAACTAGGGACTAGAAAGCTAGATGTTCTTGTGAATACGCATTTGCACAGCGACCACTGTGGTGGTAATGGGGCATTGCAGGTGCACTTTACCGACCTTGTTACGTTGATTCCTCCCGGTCAGTCTGAAATGGTCAAAGTTTGGGACGAAGTGGGGCTTTTTTATTCGCCGACTGGCCAGGTCTGTCCTCGCTTTGAATTTAATCAAACGCTCAAAATCGGATCTAGTGTTCAGCTGGGTTTGCAGAAATGGGAAACCCATGCCGCTGGCGGTCATGACCCGCACGCGGTCATATTCTTTGAGCCAGCTAGCCGGACGCTGATATCGGCCGATGCTCTTTGGCAAAATGGTTTTGGCGTGATTTTTCCAGAGCTTGAAGGAACAGCAGCGTTCAGCGACGTTGCTACGACCCTTGACCTGATTGAACGTTTGAATCCAGTCGACGTGATTCCTGGTCATGGATCTGTTTTTAAATATACGTCAGAAATAATGGCAATCGCCCGTCTAAAACTGGATGGTTTTGTGAAAGATCCAGTCAAACTGGCCAGACACGGCGCGAAGGTTTTGCTTAAGTTTAAATTGCTTGAAAAACAAATCATGTCGATGAGTGCTTTGCAAGAATGGGCGTTCAGTACGCGGTGCCTGGTTCAGTATCACAAGCAGTATTTTGGCGATGCAGATTTCTTAGACTGGACTGAACAGCTGTGCTTGGAACTGATGAAAGCTGGCGTAGCAGCCCGCTTAGGTGACGATATATTGAATCTGTGAGCTTGGTACTGTCAGTGTTCTTAATACAGGTAGGAAACCGTTGACCCAAAAGAAAAAGCCCAGTTGATCAAAGATCAACTGGGCTAGTTCAGGTTTAATAGCCTGACGATGTCCTACTTTCACACAGGAATCTGCACTATCATCGGCGCTAAGTCGTTTCACTGTCCTGTTCGGGATGGGAAGGAGTGGTACCAACTTGCTATGGTCATCAGGCATAACTGTTTGACAGACTGTTCAACGAACAATCTATCGAATTCATAGAGCAAATCAGCTTTTATTTAGTAAGTTGCGTACTGTCTGCACAGCACGTCTTTTGAATGCGTCAACTTGGCATAACAGCCTTGAAGCTTCTTTCGAAACTTTCAAAG
>JANMIH010000429.1:0-2795 GCA_031375685.1 Polaromonas sp.
GGTAAACAAGCAGTTTGTCAGCTGCAACAGTCAGGACTTGACCGTCGATGCCTGTGACCTGAGCTGCGCTCAAGCATCCATCCTGCTCATCAAACCCTGTGACCTGGCCGACCATCAACTTCAAGGCTTTGGCGTCGCTCAACGCGTGTACCCTGGCGATCAGCTCAGGGGCAGCCTGGTACACGTCGCGGCGGTGCAGCAGGGTGACGCTTTGGGCTTGGCCTTGGGTGGCCAGGCCAATGGCGCATTCAAGCGCGCTGTCTTCACCGCCCACGACGACGACATGCTGGTTGGCTGTGGATTCTGGCTGCGAATGGTAGAAAAGCTGCGCGTTTTCAAACTTGCTCAAACCGTCAATCTTCAAAATTTTGGGCTGAAACGCGCCGACACCCGCGGCAATGATGATGACTTTGGTTGTGAACTGCTGGCCTTTAGAGGTTGCAACCTGAAATCGTCCGTCAGGCCCTTTTTCAATCTGGCTGACGACTTGCCCCAAATGAAACGTGGCATTGAAGGGCTTGATTTGCGCCAGCAGACTGGCTGTCAGCTCGCGGCCCGTGGTGCGGGGCGTGCCGGGGATGTCGTAAATCGGTTTGTCGGGGTACAGCTCAATGCATTGGCCGCCGGGGGTGGGCAGCGCGTCGATAACGTGGCACTTGATCTCTAGCAGGCCGAGTTGAAAGACCTGAAACAAGCCGACAGGGCCCGCGCCAATAATTAGCGCATCTGTTTCTATCGGCATGATACGGAGCAGTCGAAGTTATCGAACCAACTCGGATAATTTGCCTGTTTTGTCTTTCCAGTCATCCGCATCCGCAGGCGGGGCTTTGCGTTTGGTGATGCTTTTCCAGCCTGCGGCAACACTGAGTTCGATGTTCAGCTTGATGAAATGCATTTGATCGGCTGGCGTGTCTTCTTCAGCGTAAATGGCGTTGACCGGGCATTCTGGGATGCAAACGGCGCAATCAATGCACTCGTCTGGGTCAATCACCAGCATGTTCGGGCCTTCGCGGAAGCAGTCAACCGGGCAAACGTCCACGCAGTCGGTGTATTTGCAGCGAATGCATGATTCGGTAACGATATGAGTCATGGGGGCACTTCTATAAATTCATTTTTCGGGTGAATTGCGTCGTTGGGCGGTGCTCGCAATCCTCATGCACACAAGTGCATTCCGGTGTGATGTGCTCCGTCCGCCTAGCACTTCATCCCGAAAATCTGAATTTCTAGAAGTGCCCACGAGGCGATTAACTGATCTGTAACGTTTCATATTTTAAAGCGATTACAAGACCAGGGCTGCGCCTGAGGTTTTGTGGCTGGCGGTGTCAACCAATATCAACGAGCCCAGGCCGCGCGACTGCTTGTAGGGCAGGGCGGCAATGGGCTCTAGCAGCGCCAGCTCGACCACGCCAATCGCGTTGGCTTCCAGCTGGCTGGCCTCATGGCTCTGTAGCGTGTTGATGTTGATGTGGCTGACGATGCGCTTGACTTTGGCCTTGACCCAGCGGTGGCCGTGCAGCGCCGAGTAGATGCGGCCGGGGATGAGTGGCTCTTCGTCCATCCAGGCGACTGTGGCTGTGATGTCGCGTGTGCCAGGGTTGGGTTTGGCCTCGTCTGTTGCCAGCAGCCAATCTCCTCTCGATATGTCAACTTCTCTATCCAAAATGATGCCTGCGCTGTGGTTGGCCGCTACCGTTTTGGGCTGGCGTGCATGGCTTAGTACCTGGGCAATGGTTGCGGTTTTACCGCTGGGCATGACGGTGACCTGAACGCCGGGCTGAGCGTTGCCGCTGGCGATGCGGCCCCAGAAGATTCGGCGGCCTTGTGAGGTGTCAGCGCTTGATGAAAACTTCTCAACCCACTGCACCGGGAAGGCAAACGGTTGATGCGTGTCCGCAGGCGTGCTGCTGAGCTGCTCCAGTATTTGTAGCAGGCTGCGCCCGTTGTAATTGCACCAACCGGGGTTTTGATCGACCACATTAAAGCCGATCAAGGCTGAAATCGGCACGATGGTGTTAAACGTAATGTTGGCCTCATTGCCAAACTTCGTCAATGCTGCGCTGATATTGGCAAACGCCAATGCCGGGTCAGCTACCGCGTCGAGTTTGTTAACTGCAAAAACAATCGCAGGCACGCGCAACAAATTGACCAATAACGAATGGCGGCGGGTCTGTGCCAACAGCTCTGGCAGGGCCGCTTGCCAGTCGAGCTTGGTCGCGTCAACCAGCACCACCGCTGCGTCTGAACTGGACGCCGCCGTGACCATGTTGCGGGTGTACTGCTCATGGCCAGGTGCGTCGGCGATGATGAACTTGCGCGCTGCGGTATTGAAGTAGCGGTAAGCTACATCAATCGTGATGCCTTGCTCGCGCTCGGCCTGCAAGCCGTCGGTCAACAGTGCCAAATCAGTTTGCCCGCCGCGCTGCACGCCCGCCAACTGGTCTTGCAAGACAGTTTTACTGTCGACCAAAAGCCTGCCGATCAGTGTGCTTTTGCCGTCGTCTACGCTGCCGCAGGTGACGAAGCGCAAGGCAGCTCTTGTGTCTTGTTCGCTTGTGATTTCGTTGATAACCGCGCTCATTAAAAGTAGCCTTCCTTCTTGCGTTTTTCCATCGACGCATCAGACGTTTTGTCGTCCATGCGGGTTGCGCCGCGCTCGCTCACGTCAGCGGCCAAGGTTTCAAGCACCACATCCGCCGCATTGATTGCTGGGCTGCTGACCGGGCAGGTGCAGGTGATGTCGCCCACGGTGCGAAAGCGCACGGTTTGCTCGGTTGCTACTTCACCCTCTTTCAAAG
>JANMIH010000445.1:0-4242 GCA_031375685.1 Polaromonas sp.
CATGAAGTAAGTCGCTTGCGGGTGCGTGACCAGCACTTGCGCCAGGTCAATGCGCTGCGCACCCAAATCTTCGGCAGGCGACGGGAAACCCGCGCAAACACGGTTGTGCAAGAGCCGCGCCACAAAGGGTTGACCGCTGAAGGCAGCCGGGATGCCGGGTTTAAAAAAGCTGTACATTCATCCAGTATATGGGAGTCCTGCCCTGTCGGTGTCGCCAAGGGGTGTTGTGTTGTTTTCGGGGGCCGCCCTGTTTCAGCATGGGGGCGGCTTTTGCGTCTGAAAACGGCTCAAAAAGACTGTTTCCAGGCATCATTTAGGCATCATTTAGGTCTTTTGACCAATGAATACGGGCGCAAGAGGCTATTAAAGTTGTAGCGTTTTTAACCTTGGCGTGAATCAAAATATATAAAGTTACAAGCTGTACTGTGTACGACACCGTACAGACTCGGGTGTGGCCAGCGTTTTCAATAGAGCCCTCAGCAAAGTAGACAGGCTTTATTTGAAAGAGGCTTCATATGATTCGACTTGCCAGCTCACCCATGCCACATGCCGCCAGCGTGGCGCATTCGGTGCTTGACCTGTTTCGCATCAAAAGCAACCCCACCGACATGCACCGCCCCATACCTGCACCCGAGCCCAGCTCTGAGCCGAACCCCGAGCCGGATGGTGCCCTGACTGCCCGGCGCGCCAATATTGCGCCGGACGACTGGGACGAGCTGTACCACGCCATACAAAAGCGGCTTGAGAACTGCGTTGACGACGCGCTGAACAAATCTCTGCTGCTGCCACCGCATGAGCGGCAGGCTGCAACAAAAGCCGCTGTGCTGGACTGCGTGGCGTCCATGACGCAGTTGCACACGTCGCTGACACGCGAGCGGCAAGCGCAGCAAAACCGCTAACCGGGATGCAGGCTTTTCAAACCATACCGGCGGTAGCCATGACCAACTGTTTTAACCGCGAGGGCTTTGACGCCATGGTGGGTGCCTACAAAACCAGCGGCGGCACCGCCCGGGCCGACGACCTGGCGCTGCTGATGGAAGAAAAAAGAAAAGGCAATTTTGTCAGCCTGGCCAGGCGGATTGTGTCGCGCGATATTTTCAGTTTTGAGTGGCAAAGCCACCTGTGGGTACCGATGTTCCAGTTTCACCCGCATGACCTGTCCATCAAGCAAGAGGTGCGCAGGGTGGTGCATGAGCTGGCCACCGTGCTGGACAACTGGACGCTGGCCCAGTGGTTTACCCAGCCCAATGCGTGGCTTAAAAACAGGCGACCGGTTGACCTGGTGGACAGCCACTTTTCAGACGTGTTGCACGCTGCCCGCGCCGACCGGTTTGTGGCGGCGGGCTGACCTGCTGGCTCAATGCACCGGTGGGTGCATGTCTTGCGTGCTCTGGCGGGCAGCAAACTCCAGCAGCTGGCTGTATTTGTCCAGTTTGTCGTACAGCATGCGCACTTCCAGCATGTTGTAGATGCGGGTTTTAACTTCGATCAGGTCAAACGGCTGGCTGATAAAGTCTTTGGCACCGGCCTGCAAGGCACGCAGCTTGAGGCCGGGCTCGGCGGTCAGCACAATCACCGGCAGGTAGGAGCCGGTGGTGATTTTTTCAAGCTCGGCCATCACCGCAAAACCGTCCATGTCCGGCATTTTGAGGTCCAGCAAAATCAGGTTGTAGTTGTTGGCCGCATGCAGGGCGCCAACTGTTTGCGGTGCCATGGTGCTGCTGACGTTTTTATAGCCAGCTTGCGCCAGCAGTTGCTCCAGCAGAGCCACGTTGGCCGGCAAGTCGTCAACAATCAGAATGCGGGCACTGTAAATGTCAAATTCGTGGTTCATGGGGTTCCCTGTGGTTTTGGCTTGATGGCGGCGGCTGAAAACTTGAGTGCGACGTCCAGCGTCTGCATGAATTCGTCGATTTTGATGGGCTTGGTCAGGTACCTGAAGAACCCGGCCTCCAGGCCTTTTTCAATGTCGCTGGGCATGGCATTGGCGCTCAGTGCCACCACCGGGATGCGGGCCGTGGTCGGGTCATCACGCAGCATTTGCATCGCCTTGATGCCGCTGATGCCGGGCAGGTTGATGTCCATCAAAATCACGTCAGGCTGCGCTGCACGGGCCCGAATGACGCCGCTGTGGCCATCACGCGCTGTCAGCAGGCGGATGTCGGGGCGGCGCTCCATCAGGGTTTCAACCAGCAGCAGGTTGGCCGGGTTGTCTTCGACATACAGCAGGGTGTGGGTGGCTGTCGGGTTGTGCTGGGCATTAGCAGCCTCTGCGGCCGATTCAGCGTTGTCAACCAGTGGCTGCAGGTCGGTTGTCAGGTTCATTTCAACCCAAAACACGCTGCCTTTGCCAACCGTGCTCTCCACCCCAATCGTGCCGCCCATCAGCTCAATCAGCCGCTTGGTCATGACCAGGCCAATGCCCGTGCCTTGTTCGGTGTGGGCCTCTTGCCCAAGCCTGTTAAACGGCTGAAACAACTGGGCAATTTTCTCGGGTGCAAGTCCCTCGCCGGTGTCTTCAACGCAAATGCGGATGCGCGTCAGACTCTTGTTGACACACTCTACTTTTACCTTGCCGTCAGGCCGGTTGTACTTGATGGCGTTGGACAGCAGGTTGATCAGCACCTGCTTGAGCCGCATGCGGTCAGCCTTGACGTAGCAGGGCGCTGCAAAAGGCGGAAATGTCACGCTGATGCCGCGCTTGTGGGCCTGCGGCTCGATCATGGCCTCGCACTCCTGCATCACCTCTTGCAGCGACACCGGCTCGGGCGACAGCGACAGCGTGCCTGACTCAATCAGCGCCAGGTCCAGAATTTCATTGATGAGTTCAAGCAGGTACCAGCCGGCCTGCAATATCTGGTCAACACTGCGCTTTTGAGACGGTGTGGGCTGTGGGTTGCCTGACTCAATGAGTTGAGCAAAGCCCAAAATGGCAGACAGCGGGGTGCGCAGCTCGTGGCTCATGCTCGACAAAAAGTCTGATTTGGCCAGGTTGGCTTTTTCAGCCATGGCCATCGCGTCTTTCAGCGCCAGCTCAACCCGCTTGCGCACCGAGTTGTCGGTGCCAATCAGCAGGTAGCCAATGATGTTGCCGTAGTCGTCGCGCAGCGCTGTGACCGAGACAATCGCCGGAAACCGGCTACCGTCTTTGCGGATGTAGGTCAGCTCATAGATGTCTTCAATGCCGCGCGAGGCCTTGAAGACCAGTGCCTCAAAGCCGGGGGTGATGGTGGTCTCTAACTCCAGGCTGAGCGCCAGGGCGCGCGCCTTGACTTCTTCGGGGTCATGAATGTCGCTGGGGTTGATTTTATTGACAACCTCTTCAGCCGTGTAACCGACCATCAGCTCAGCGCCCACGTTGAAAAGCTGGATGATGCCTTTTTCGTCCGTGGCAATGATTGAGAAATTGGCACTCGTCAAAATGGCGGTTTGCAACGCGCCCGTTTTCAGCAGCGCTTCCTGACGGCGGTCCTCAATGATGCCGTCGGCTTTGGCGATGGCTTCCAAAAGGGTGGTTGAGTTGGTGGTCAGTGGGTTGCCCAAGTTGTAAAAAACAGACCATCGTCGCAGATGTATGCAAGTCCATCTGTGCGCCGCAACACATAAGTCCATCAACCATCATAGGCGGCAGGCCCTTAAATTACACCCTGGTACATCACTTTAAAACAACACCCGGCTGCGGATGGTGCCCGTCACGTCATGCAGGCTGGCCAGCGCCACGTCTGAATGCGCGGCGTCAATGTCGATCACCACATAGCCAATGTCGCCATGGGTTTGCAGGTATTGCGACGCGATGTTGATGTGGTTGGCACCGAACACGGTGTTGATCTGCTGCAGCACGCCCGCCACGTTGCGGTGAATGTGCAGCAGCCTGTGTTTGCCAGGGTGGGCGGGCAGGGCGACTTCCGGGAAGTTGACCGACGAGGTGGACGTGCCGTTGTCGGAGTACTTGACCAGCTTTTCAGCCACTTCAATGCCAATGTTTTCTTGCGCCTCCATGGTGGAGCCGCCAACGTGCGGGGTCAAAATCACGTTGTCGAGCCCGCGCAGGGGCGACTCAAAGGCTTCCTTGTTGCTGCTGGGCTCTTCCGGGAACACGTCAATCGCCGCACCTAACAGCTTTTTGGTTTTGAGCGCTTCTGCCAGCGGCTCAATTTCAACCACCGTACCGCGTGAGGCATTGATCAGCACGCTGCCTGGCTTCATCACGGCAATTTGCGCAGCGCCCATCATCCACTGGGT
>JANMIH010000452.1:0-4402 GCA_031375685.1 Polaromonas sp.
CATGCGCGTGCCAGCTCGGCGTTGAGCGCCGCAGCCAGCAGCGGCTCGTCTTCAGCGATCAGGGCAGTGACCATACTCGTATCATGCGTTTTGTGAAGGAAAAGTGATGCTGGCCCTTGTAAATCCGGCGCGACCAGCTCCTAAATAGATAGTAGTTTGCTCGCCGTACGTGGCTTGCAGTCGCTCACGGACTTGCGTCAGGCCAAAGCCATCGCCGTCTTTCAGGCCAACGCCGCTGTCGATCACGTCGAGCACAATGTTTTTGCCGTCACGGCGTGCGCTGACGGCAACGCTGCCGCCTTCAATTTTTGGTTCCAAACCGTGTTTGATGGCGTTTTCAACCAGCGGTTGCAGCAGCAGGGTGGGTATGGGTTGCGCGGCCAGGTCTGGCGGCAAGTCGAGGGTATAGCTTAGCCGTGGCCCCATGCGCACAGACATCAGCGCCAGGTAGTCTTGCAGGCGGGCAAATTCATCAGCCAGGCTGTGGCTGATGGCTCGCGATGCGCTCAAAGTAGCGCGCAGGTAATCAATCAAGCTGTCCAGCATGGCCGTGGCGCGGGCCGGGTCGGCAGCAATCAGTGCGCGCAAGTTAGCCAGCGTGTTGAACAGCATGTGCGGCTCTAACTGGCTTTGCAGAAGTTTGAGTTGTGCTTCAGTGGCTTGCTGACGCGAGGTTTCCAGCGCGCTGGTCAGGTAGCTGCTTCTGGCCGAGGTGTAAAAAAAGTAGCTGACGCCAGCGCCCACGCAAGCCGTAAACAAAAACAGGTAAAGAAGAAACAGCGGCTGGTTGGGCAACAGTTCAAACGTAGAGCGGCCGCTGTAGGCGTCTCCAACCAGGGTACCCACGACAAAACCAAAACAAACACCGACAAAAATAACGCTGACCCCGCGCCAGCCACGTGGAAAGCGGAACGGTGATGCCACATCAACAAAGAACCGCGACAAGTCAATCACCAGCCAGGAGCTGAGGCCTGTGGCCAGCGAGTAGGCCAATTGCACGTCAAAGCGCTGGCCTGGTTTGGCCAGCCACAGCACCACGCCAATAAGCGTACAAAAACCGGCAGTGATGAGGCCGTGGCGGGCCAGGTGGGGCAGGCAGTCGCGAATACCCGCCAGTCCAACAGGTGCCTGCTCAGCGGTAAGTGCAGCGGTCAAGTTTTGCATGTCTGAATCATAAGTGGCGGTTTATCATGCGTCGCGCTGAAGGTTCAGGCTCCTTGTGGGCCGGTTGTGCCACTAGCTTTGGCTGATGCCAGCCGCCACAGCCGGGCTGCACGAGCCACAAACACGCCACTAAAGCCGCCATACAGTGCGCCAACGCATTGGCCGAACATCGCCTCGCGGGCCAGATCAGGCCGCATGGACAACGTCACGCCCACCGCGTATTTGGTGACAAAAATACCCATCATCAACACAAGCGGCGTCCAGCTCCCAGGGATTTGAAACTGCTGCGTCCATGTGTTGTATTGCGTGCCTTGCGGCAAGTTGCGCGTCATCACGACTGCTGCTGCAACAGCCGCTGCTGCGCCCCAGGCCAGCAGCGCATGGTTGTCAGTGCCAAAGGCAGTCAAGGTGCCAGCCAGCGACAAGCCAACCATGACCAACGGCAGCACCGTGATGCGCCGCAAGCTGACGCTGCGAGGCAAGGTTTGCTTGAGTCCGACCCACAGAATCACAACCAGGATGGCCCAGACCCAAAGCGGTGTGTGGGTGATGATTTGAATAAACATAAATACGCCTTGTGTTATTGATCTAAAAACGTCATCAAACCAGCGGCAGCCATTGATGAAAAACCAGGTTGCCCAAGTAGCGGTTGGGCAGCAAAGTAAAGCCACGCGCTACCAAAAATGCGCTGATGTAGAGCTGCTGCATGGCCTTGCGGTGACCTGCGATGTTTCCTTGTGCAAGCCACTGAAATGCGCGAAAAAGAAAGTAGAAAGTCACAGGTATCAGCAAATGGATGGGTGTGTAACCCGCGATATTGGGCAGACCGTAGTCGCGGATAAAAATCGCTGAAATGGCGGCCGCCACAATCAGGGTCACCCAGGCATAGCCAAAGGCGCGGTGCAGCTTGGGCCGCTGTTTGGCACCTCTGCGTGCCCATAGCGCGACCGGGCCTATGGCGATGGCGCCAAGCGCGGCTGTCATGTGAACAGCGATCAAGGGTGTAAGTTGCATGTTGTGCCTCGTGTGGTGATGGGCTGAACTTTGCCGCTTCATCGTTCTTGTCGCAATCGGTATGCGACGAAACGCCTTTTGGCCGCGTGAACCGTCTTTTACGGCGTTTGAGCCGTCTATCCCGCCAGCGATAATCACGCCTCAATCTTGGAGTTTTACGTGGACATTACCCTGCTAATCAAAGCCGCCATCATGGGCATCGTCGAGGGGCTGACCGAGTTTTTGCCGATTTCATCGACCGGGCATTTGATACTGGCAGGTGCGTTGCTGGGCTTTGATGACGAAAAAGCCAAGGTGTTTGACATCGCCATTCAAACCGGGGCGATTTTTGCGGTGATTCTGGTGTACTGGCAAAAAATTCACGCAACGCTGGTGGCGCTGCCGACTGACAAACAGGCGCAACAGTTTGCACTGAATGTGTTGATTGCCTTTATCCCAGCGGTTATTTTGGGGCTGGTGTTTGGCAAAGCCATCAAGGCCAATCTGTTCACGCCCACCGTGGTGGCCACGACCTTCATCATCGGCGGCTTCATTATTTTGTGGGCCGAGGCGCGGCACAAGGACAACCCAGGTGCCACCCGCGTGCATGATGTTGACAACATGACCACAGCCGACGCCATCAAGGTTGGGCTGGTGCAGTGCCTGGCGATGATCCCCGGCACCAGCCGCAGCGGCGCGACGATTATTGGCGGCATGCTGCTGGGCTTGTCGCGCAAGGCGGCAACGGATTTTTCGTTCTTTCTGGCCATGCCGACACTGATAGGCGCGGGCGCTTACAGCCTTTACAAAGAGCGCGCCTTGCTGTCGGTGGCTGATGTGCCCATGTTTGCCGTAGGCCTGCTGTTCTCGTTTTTAAGCGCCTGGCTGTGCATCCGCTGGTTGCTGCGGTATATCTCTACCCACAGCTTTGTGCCGTTTGCCTGGTACCGCATTGTGTTCGGGCTGGTGGTGCTGGCCACCGCCAAGATGGGCTGGGTTACCTGGGCGGCCTAGGCAAGGCATCCCTGGCCTGCATGTTCAGCAAGGCCGTTTCAACCGCAGCCGCGCTGGCCAGTGGGTTTTCCATCGGGAAAAGATGCGTGCCGTCCAGCATCATGATGCGGCCTTGGGTGACTTTTTCAGTCAACGCCATGCCCACTTGCCGGATTTCCTGCGACTGACTGCCACCGATAAAAGTGACTGGGCATTTAAGTGGGTGGCGTTTGAGCAGGTTTTCCAGATTGTCTGGCAGTGTGTTGTAAATCGCTGTTTCGACGGCGCGGTCAAAGCTCAGGGTGCGCAATCCGTCAGCCTCATGCGTGCCGTGCTCAATGTAGTCGCGCAGGCTTTGCTCGTGCCAGCGTGCAAATGCTTTTTTGCTGCTGAAGTGCGCCAGCGCCTCGTCTTGTGTGGGCCACTGGTGCTTGCGTTTGCGGCTGATGGCACCTGGCGAGACCGAACCCACCAACCGAGTGCGTTTGGCCAGCCCCAAGCCAGTGGCGCGCCAGCCACCAATCACGGGGGAATCCAGCAGCACCACGCCGCGCACATGTTTGCCTCCGAGCTCTGGGTGCTGCATGGCGCACATCAGGCTCAAAAACCCACCGAGTGAGTGACCCACCAAATAGGCTGCTTGGCCCGTTTTCTTAACCTGCTCCGAGGTGAAGTCTGCCAACTGCTGCACCAGGTTCGGCCAGTTGCTGGTGACGGGGTAGGCTGGGTCATGGCCCAGCTTTTCGATCGCCTTGACGGTGTAACCGCGCTTTTCCAGGCTGCCCGTCATCACGCCGTAGGTGCTGGCTGGAAAGCTGTTGCCGTGAGAAAAAATGATGAGTGGTTTAGAGGTGGTTGGCACTGTGCGTTACATCAACAAAGAGTGGTTCATTATGGGCGGCGTACTGCGGCCAGTGTGTCGCCGGCGCGCATAAAAAAAGCCGTCTTTCGACGGCTTTTTTACTTCACTTGGCGGGCACACCCTGCAAAACGGCAGAAGACTTTTAACGGCCTTCCGGGCTAGTTTGCTGCTGGTTAAGCGGCGAGTGCCAAGGCTTTCACCTTGGACGACAGGCGGGACTTGTCGCGCGCTGCCTTGTTTTTATGAAAAATGCCTTTGTCAGCGACGGTGTCGACAATGCTCTGGGCTTTGGCGAAAGCGTCTTTGGCTTTTTCTTTATCTCCGCTGGCTACGGCTTTTTCGACGTTTTTCACAGCGGTACGGTATTTGGAGCGCAGCGAGGTGTTCGCA
>JANMIH010000487.1:0-2452 GCA_031375685.1 Polaromonas sp.
TCTACGAGCAACTCAGCCAGACCTTCATGCTGGACCCCGCGATGCGTGCGCGCCTGGCCAAGCTCAACCCGACCGCTTCAGCGCGTGTAGCCAACAGGCTGCTTGAAGCGTCTGACCGCAAATTCTGGACACCCGATGCAAAAATGCTCGAAGCTCTTCGCCGCGCAGGCGAAGAGCTGGAAGACCGGCTTGAAGGTGTGTTTTCTCCATCTCTTGATATATCCCAACAAGGAGCGCACGCTTAAGCGTGACTAGGCCCATGACCACAACAACTGTCCCGTTCCCTAGCATCAAAAGCCGGGGCGAACGCACCAAAATTCAGCTCGACGGCGAGGGTAGTTTGCAAGTCCAGCTGGACCCGAACCTGAAAATTGGCAACGCCAAAGTGTTTGCCATTTACGGCAAAGGCGGCATTGGCAAAAGCACCACCTCGTCGAATTTGTCGGCTGCATTCTCAAAAATGGGCAAGCGGGTGCTGCAAATCGGCTGCGACCCCAAGCACGACTCCACGTTCACACTGACCAAAAAAATGTTGCCAACCGTCATTGACGTGCTGGAGTCAGTGGATTTTCATGCTGAAGAATTGCGGGTGGAAGACTTCGTTTTCCCAGGTTACAACGGCGTGATGTGTGTTGAAGCAGGCGGTCCACCCGCAGGGACGGGCTGCGGCGGCTATGTGGTGGGTCAGACCGTCAAACTGCTGAAAGAACACCACTTGCTCGAAGACACTGACGTGGTGATTTTTGACGTGCTGGGTGATGTGGTCTGCGGTGGTTTTGCCGCACCGCTGCAGCATGCTGACCGCGCCTTGATCGTGACTGCCAACGACTTTGATTCGATTTTCGCGATGAACCGAATCGTGCAAGCCATTGGCGCCAAGGCCAAAAACTACAACGTACGCTTGGGCGGCGTAATTGCCAACCGAAGCAAAGACACCGACCAGATTGACAAGTACAACAACCAGATCGGCCTGAAGCTGGCTGCGCACTTTCCAGACCTGGATGTGATTCGACGCAGTCGGCTGAAAAAATGCACACTTTTTGAAATGGAATATTCGCCAGAGCTGGAGGCGGTTCAAAAGGAATACATGCGCCTGGCTGCTTCGCTTTGGCTGGGCACAGAGCCTTTGAATGCCGTACCCATGAAAGACCGCGACATTTTTGACTTGCTGGGGTTCGATTAGCAGACAAGATTGAAAGACAAAAAAGTCATATGACCGTGGACACCACCACCTACACCAGCCGCCGCAGCCAGATCGAAGATTACTTCGACCGAACGGCCGTGCAAGCCTGGGAGCAACTCACGTCCGATGCGCCAGTGGGGCGTATCCGTACCACAGTACGCGCGGGGCGTACCAAAATGCGCGGCACGCTCCTGTCCTGGCTTCCCGAGGACATGCGGGGTAGAAGGGTTCTGGATGCCGGCTGCGGTACGGGTGCGCTGGCAGTTGAGGCAGCACGCCGGGGCGCCGATGTGGTTGCCATTGATCTGTCGCCAAAACTGGTTGACCTGGCACGCCAGCGGATGCCTGAATCTTTTAAACACGGATCATTGGAGTTTCGCAGCGGTGACATGCTGGACGTCAGTCTGGGCAACTTCGACCACGTTGTGGCGATGGACTCCATCATTCATTACGAAACCAAAGATGCCGTCGCCGCTTTGTCGCGCCTGGCAGAGCGCACCTCAACTTCTATTGCTTTCACGTTCGCACCGCGCACCCCCCTACTGGCGGTGATGATCTCTGTCGGCAGGCTGTTGCCAAGAACCAATCGCGCACCTTGGCTAGAGCCTATGGCCAAAGAAAAACTGCTGGCCCTGATGGCACAAGACGCGGTTTTGAAAAGCTGGCAACACAGCCGCGACGAGCGCGTCTCCAGCGGTTTTTACAAGTCACAAGCGATGGAGTGGACCAAGTTGTGAGAGTTCCAAGCTTTAAAAACGGCATTCGCCGCCTCCCCATGCAGTACCTGCCGTTTGCAGATGCAGCAAGTGCAGGCTTGCCGCTGATGCGTTTGCTAAGGCTGTCGCTGTTTCAAGTCACGGTGGGCATGTCCGCCGCATTAATGGTTGGCACGCTCAACCGGGTCATGATTGTGGAGCTGGGTGTGGCAGCCTGGCTGGTGGCCTTGATGGTCGCTATTCCGTTACTGGTTGCGCCTTTCAGAGCTGTGACGGGGTTTCGTTCAGACACGCATAGATCTGCCTTTGGGTGGCGCCGCGTTCCCTTCATCTGGACGGGCACCATGCTTCAATTTGTGGGCTTGACGTTCATGCCGTTTGCCCTGCTGGTGCTAACAGGGCAAGGCGATATCAAAACGCCCATGTGGTTCAACCAGGCGATTGCGGGCTTGTCGTTTTTATTGGTCGGCATTGGTTTGCAGACCTCGCAGACCGCCGGCCTGGCGCTGGCCACAGACTTGGCGGATGAACCGACTCGCCCCCGAGTAGTGGC
>JANMIH010000496.1:0-6848 GCA_031375685.1 Polaromonas sp.
GTGGCCTCGTCGCCCAACATCGTTGTCGTGCCGATCACGCTGCCGGTCTAAAACATGCGCGAATTCATCGACTATGCGCGTTATATCCCGGGCATTCGCTACTATGCATCCAGGGGCTACGGCACGATTGGAGCCGATGCCGCCTGCACCGGGACGGTTTTCAACCACCACGGTCTGGCCGATTTTTTCACCGAGTTTTTGCGACAGGGCGCGCGCCAGAATGTCGGTCGCACCACCTGCCGGGAACGGCACGATCATGCGAATCGGCTTGTTAGGGTAGGCCTGCGACAGCGCGGGCAATGGCAGCAGGGCAGCAACCAGCCAAGCGGCGGCACTTAACTTCAAATCACGGCGTTTCATCATGTTGCTTCTAACCTTTAATTTTCAAAAACTTTGTTGCGCAGGCGGCGCATCAAATACCAGATCATCAGCAACACCAGCGGAATCGCTGCGGCGGCAGTGACCTCCGGGTTGAGCGGCCAACCGAGCGACTTGACGCCCCGCGCCAAAAACAGCACCAGGCCCACGATGTAATACGTGATGGCCGCGACCGACAACCCCTCCACCGTTGCCTGCAATTTGAGTTGCAGGCCCTGGCGCTCATTCATCGCGCCAAGAAGCGCCTGGCTGCTTTGTTGCTGCTCAATTTCAACCCGGGTACGCAGCAGGTTGCTGATGCGGGACACGCGCTGGCTCAACGCATCTTGCCGCCGTGTTGCCCACTGGCAGGTGCTGCGTGCGGGGCTCAAGCGGCGGTCCATGAACTCTCGAATGGTTTGCAGCCCAGCCAGGCGTGACTCGGCGATGTCGTCAATGCGTTTGTCGACCAACTCAAAGTAAGCGCTGCTGGCTGAAAACCGCGAATGGCTGGTGGCGTGCTGGCTTTCAACCTGACCCGCCAGGCGCGTCAACCGGTCGAGCAACTGCGGCTCTTCATCACGGCTGGCGCTGCGAATTGAGCCTGCCAGTTCTGCCAGCTCGCGCTCGGCGTTGCCCAGCACGTCCGATGCGGCGCGCGCTGCAGGCAAGCCCATGAGAGCGGCCATCCGGTAGGTTTCAATTTCCAGCAACTGCTGTACCAAGCGACCCAAACGACGCGCTGAAATGCCGCCCGTCAACAGCAGCATGCGTGAAAATCCATCGGCGTGAATGGCAAAGTCTGTGTACACCTCAGCATAGCCATCGGCCACCGTGGACGCTACCAGTGTGTCTTCATGCATGACATGCTTGACCAGCTCATCAGAGCTTTCTGTGTTGCCGGGCAAAGCCCAAACATGCACACTGGCCAGACACTGGCCGGGCAAAGCGGCCAGCCAGGCTTGCGGCACGACCTGGCTGGCAGTGAGGGGGACCTGGCCAGGTAACGGCACCGCTTCAAGCTGGCGCATGAATGTCCAGGTCACGAACTCGGTGTGCATTTCCCAGCGCAGGCGGTATTGACCCAGGTCCATGCGCAAATGCGTAGATGCCGCATCGGGCATGGGCAAATGCTGGTTACGCAAAAGCTCGGCCACATGCGCGCGGGACGCTGCACGTTCCTCCGGGTTGGCCAGCATGACAACGTGCGACACCGCAGCGGGCACTGCGATGGACTCCGGGGGCCGTGCGTGAATTTCGTTGTGCAGCGTGTGACGCTGGGGATACTGATTCATAGACATATGGGCACTTTTATAAATTCATTTTTCAGGCGAATTGCGTCGTTGGGCGGTGCTCGCAATCCTCACGTACACAAGTACGTTCCGGTGTGCTGCGCTCCGTCCGCCTAGCACTTCATCCTGACAACGCAGTTGCAGTGCAGACTAACTTGTACCCAAGTTACGTCGTAACTAAAATCTGAATTTCTAGAAGTGCCCTTCAATCCTACGCATCTATATTGTGGCGCACCCTTGTCCGAATTTGGGAAACCCATAAAAAAAGCACCCGAAGGTGCTTTTGATGAAAGAGCCACCTCGGTCAGTCCTCCACAAAGGCCTGTTCTCGCTTGTTTTTAACCGATGGCAGCAGCACGATGACCAGCATCAGCAAGCCCGCAGCCAACAGCCCAGCGGACAGCGGACGAGTAACAAACACGCTCCAGTCACCACGCGACAACAGCAGCGCACGGCGCAGGTTTTCTTCCATCATCGGGCCCAGAATAAAGCCCAGCAGCAAAGGCGCTGGCTCGCAGCCAAGTTTGACGAACAGGTAGCCAATGACGCCGAACAGGCCCACAGTCCAGATGTCAAAGTTGTTGTTGTTGGTTGAATACACGCCGATCGCGCAGAACAGCACGATTGACGGAAACAGATAACGGTAGGGCACGGTGAGCAACTTGATCCACATGCCAATCAGTGGCAGGTTCAAAATCACCAGCATGGCATTGCCAATCCACATCGAGGCGATCAAACCCCAAAACAGTTCCGGGTTGCTGGTCATGACCTGTGGGCCGGGCTGAATGTTGTGAATCGTCATGGCACCGACCATCAGCGCCATCACGGCGTTGGGTGGGATACCCAGCGTGAGCAATGGGATGAACGAGGTTTGCGCACCGGCGTTGTTGGCTGACTCTGGACCTGCCACACCACGAATGTTGCCTTGGCCAAAAGGCACTTCACCTGGTTTGATCTTGATTTTCTTTTCTATCGCGTAAGCTGCGAAAGCCGCCAGCAACGCCCCGCCGCCGGGCAAGATGCCTAGGGCTGAACCCAAAAACGTGCCGCGCAACATGGCAGGTGCCATGTTTTTAAAGTCTTCTTTGGTGGGCATCAAGCCTGTAACTTTGGCAGTGAACACTTCGCGGTCGTCCGCTGGACGGGCCAGGTTGCTGATGATCTCGCCGTAACCGAACACACCCATGGCAATCACCACAAAACCAATGCCGTCGGTCAGCTCGGGGATGTCAAAGCTGAACCGGGCCACACCCGAATTAACGTCAGTACCGACCAGACCCATCAGCAAGCCCAGCACAATCATGCTGACCGCCTTGAGGAGTGAGCCAGAGGCCAAAACAACGGCACCGATCAAACCCAGCACCATCAGGGCAAAGTATTCAGCGGGGCCAAATTTAAAGGCCAACTCCGTCAGGGGTGGCGCAAAGGCCGCCAAAATCAGCGTGCCGACGCAACCCGCAAAAAACGACGACAAGCCCGCCGCCGCCAGCGCGGGCCCCGCTCGGCCTTTTCGGGCCATCTGGTAGCCGTCAATACAGGTGACGACCGACGACGATTCGCCTGGCAAGTTGACCAAAATGGCGGTGGTGGAGCCGCCATACTGCGCACCGTAATAAATACCTGCCAGCATGATCAGCGCCGACACGGGCGGCAGCGCGTAGGTAGCGGGCAACAACATGGCAATCGTGGCCACCGGGCCAATGCCTGGCAACACGCCAATGAGCGTGCCCAAAATGCACCCGACCAGCGCGTAAAGAAGGTTGATCGGCGTAAACGCCACACCAAAACCGAGCGAAAGATTGGCAATCAAATCCATTTTTTATCCTTGTTGTTTTTTGATTCGGCGTGTCACTCAGCGCGTCAGGAAAGCTGGCCACACCGGGAACTGCAGCTTCAGCACATAGACGAAAGCAACGTAGCTGCCAATGGCCAGCACAGTGGCCAGGATGAAGGTGTTTTTAACCTTCCAGCCAGGCTCGGCCACGCTGGCCACAAACACCAGAGCGTAAATGCCAACAATCAGACCCATGGCGGGGATGCCAAACTTTGGCAAACCAGCCAGCAGCACGCCAAAAAGCAAATTGGCGGCAATGATGAAAAACAGCGGCTTCCAAGCCCAGGCGCCTATCGGGTCGCCGCCCATGGTTTCAACAACCAGTGCTTTGAACGTGATGACCGAGCCCAGAACAGCCAGCAAAATCCCGAGCATCAACGGAAAGTAACCGGGGCCCATGCGTGCGCCCGTACCGACGTTGTAGGTCGTCGCACCCCAGGCGAACGCCACACCGACTGCCATAAACATCAGGCCGGAAAAAAAGTCTTTTTGACTTTTGATATTCACAATGGGTCTCCTCAATAAAATTGAACTGATTAATTTTGCAGTCAAATAACATTAGAAGCCATGTGGCTTTCACCTACTACCCGTTTATGACATGGGTGGCGTGGATGCCAATATTTCTTCAATGGTGGTCAAACCCTCGGCCACCTTGAGCGCGCCGCCAAGGCGCAGGGGCCGCATGCCGTCTGCGACAGCTTGTCGCCTCAGCGCGTCAATATTGGGCTCTTTGGATACTTTTTCTTTGAAGGCCTCTGTCACCATCAGCAGCTCGTACAAGCCCAGGCGACCTTTGAACCCTGTCAGACGGCAATCCACACAACCCACCGGCTTGAAGGGCCGATAGGCACCGTTCAGCTGCCAGGGTTTGACCAGGTCAGTCAACGCTTCGCGCTGCGCAGCATCGTCTTTTTCACGGCAATTGCTGCACAGGGTACGCACCAGGCGTTGAGCCAGTACGCCCAAAAGTGTGGCGTTGATGAGATACGACGGAATGCCCAACTCCATCAAGCGCGACACCGCCGACGGCGCATCATTGGTGTGCAGGGTGCTGAAAACCAGGTGCCCCGTCAACGCCGCCTGCACCGCCATTTCAGCCGTTTGCAAGTCGCGTATCTCGCCGACCATGATGATGTCCGGGTCTTGTCGCATCAGGGCGCGCAGGCCTTCGGGAAAATCAAAGTCAAGATGGGGCTGCACTTGCGTCTGGTTGAACGACGGCTCAATCATCTCGATCGGGTCTTCCACCGTGCTGACGTTAACGGCCTCAGTGGCCAGGCGTTTGAGGGTGGAATACAGCGTCGTGGTTTTGCCCGAGCCGGTTGGCCCCGTCACCAAAATAATCCCGTGCGGGCGTTGTACCAGGGCCTCCCAGCGTTTGGCGTCATGTTCTGCAAAACCGAGTGCGTCCAGGTTTTTAGCCGTCGAGTCCGGGTCAAAAATACGCATGACCATCTTCTCGCCAAAAGCAGTAGGCAATGTGGACAGGCGCATTTCAATCTCGTCACCTCGCGGGTTACGGGTCTTGATGCGACCATCTTGCGGACGGCGCTTTTCAACCACGTCCATGCGGCCCAGCAGCTTGATGCGCGCCGTCATGGCGTTGTGGACCGCCATCGGCAACTGGTAGACCAGATGCAGCACACCGTCGATGCGAAAGCGGATCACGCCCTGCTCGCGGCGCGGCTCTAGATGAATGTCGCTGGCGCGCTGGTCAAAGGCGTATTGCCACAGCCAGTCCACCACCTGCACAACACCCTGGTCATTGGCATCGAGTTGCTTGTTGGTCTTGTTCAGCTCGACCAGTTGTTCAAAACTCGCGCCGCCTGAATTACCGCCCGACTTGATCGCCGCTTTGACCGACTTTGCCAGCGAGAAAAATTCAACCGTGTATTTGGTGATGTCCAGCGGATTGGCCACCACCAGTCGCACGCTGCGCTTGGCCTGGCGTTCAACTTCACTGACCCAGTCGGTGATGAAGGGCTCTGACGTGGCCACAATCACCTCCGTCGGCGTGACCTGCACCGGCAGCACCTTGTGGCGCTCGGCATAAATGGCCGACATGGCATCAGCCACCTTGCCCACATCGACTTTGAGCGGGTCAATCCGCAGGTAACTGAGTCTGGCGCGGCCTGCCAGCCACTGGGCCATGGTTTCCATGTCCAGCGGTTTGCCGTCAGCCACACGGGTCATGCTGACGCTGGCCAGGCGAATGAGTGGCGCCTGCGAGCTTTGCACCTGCGAGCAGCGGGCGATGGTGCGGGCGGCCTCGGTGGCGCTGATGATGCCGTCTTCACTAAGCCACTCAACCAGCGTGCGCCAGTCGAGCGGGCCGATGTGTGACACCTTGGCTGATTTACGCGGGGCGGTGGTGGGGGGGACAGCGCTCATGGTTTCGACTTTAACGCATCCCCACCTTGCCCCCGGCTTAAACGACCGGTTTAAAAAGCCGCAGCCACTTTTTGGCAGGCAAGCACCAGCGCGACTCAATCTCAGCCGCACGCAGCAGCAAGTCAGCCCTCTCAGGCCGAGTCGGCTCACGCTGAGCCAGCACCACAGTGTTGCCCTCCTTGGTCGGCCTGAAAGCCCAGACCGCCTGTGGGCCAAATGCCTCGGCAATTTTGGCGAGCGATTGTTCATAACTCGCGTTGCGACCAAACAGGTTAACGGTCATCACACCGTCTTCTTTGAGCAGCTGGTAGCAGTGTCCGTAAAACTCGGCGCTGTCCAGCACTGGGGCGGCCGCCTCGTGGTCATACAGGTCGACATGCAGCAAATCAGTAGATTCCAGGTGCTGCGGTTTTTGAATCTCCAACGCGGCATCGGCTTCAATCACGCTCAAGCGCTTGTCGTCTTTGGGCAGCTTGAACCAGGTGCGACACGCGGCGACAACTTGCGGGTTGATTTCAATCGCCGTTGTGGTCATGCGCAGCTTTTTGTAGCAGAACTTGGTCAAGGTGGCAGCCCCCAGCCCCAGTTGCAGGGCGTGCAGCTTGGGGACCGAAAGCGGCTCAAAAAACAGCAGCCCCGCCATCATGCGCTGCACATAGTCAAGTTCAATCTCATACGGCTCGTCCATCAGCATCGAACCCTGTACCCACAGCGTGCCCAGGTGCAGGTAACGCACATCGCCGTAGTCTGAAAAGTTGACTTCAGGCAGCGGGAGGGATTTGGGGGTGGTTTTTTTGTCGGTCAAAGGATATTTAATTCGCTATAAAAAAAGAAGCTGCTTGCGCCCGTATTCGAATACGAAGGGACTTCCCACTTTTTGGTAACGGCATCAAAGTGCCAAGATTGGGTTGTTTTCAATCTGAAACCTTTAAAAGGAGAAGTCCCATGAGTAAGATTACACGAGTTGGCGTTGA
>JANMIH010000547.1:0-1940 GCA_031375685.1 Polaromonas sp.
GCCCAGGTAAAAGACATGGCCGACCTCAATACCGCGCTCAATGGCGAGCACGCCTTTGCCGTCCGGGGATGGGTCGCCTGCAACGACGTTGCGGATGTCGGCAACCAGGTCGGGCTCTGGCAAATCGCGGCCCCAGTTGACGCCTGTGATGTGAAAGTCAACTTCGTTCGCGCCGCACACCCAGTCAGCCATCACGGCGACTTCGCGGTCAACCGCCAGCTTGACGGGTTTGAGTATTTTGAGCGGGCCGAGGTAGCCCGGCTTACAGCCAAAGTGGTCTTCAATCTCTGGCACGGTGGCAAACCTGAAGCCTGCCAAGCCTTCAATTTTGCCGACTTTGACTTCGTTCATGTCGTGGTCACCACGCAGCAGCAGCAGCCAGACTTGGGTTTTGACCACTTCGTTTTTGTCGTTCAGCGTGTCGGTGGCGAGAACCAACGATTTGACGGTTGACGAAAGTGGTATGCCCAGCAGCTCGGCCACATCTGCACACGTGGCTCTACCCGGTGTCGCGGTTGTGGTCATGGCCTGCGATGCAGCCTTGCGCTCAGCCTGCGGTGCCAGCGCCTCAGCTTTCTCCATATTCGCCGCATAGTCACTGGTTGGGCAGTAGACGATGGCATCCTCGCCCGTGGCGGCGATCACCTGAAACTCTTCGCTCAAGTCGCCGCCAATTGCGCCGCTGTCGGCGGCCACAGCGCGGTAGCTCAGGCCAAAGCGGTCAAAAATCTTGCGGTAGGCTGCTGCCATGTTCTGGTAGCTGACTTTGGCCGATGCCTCGTCACGGTCAAAGCTGTAGGCGTCCTTCATGATGAACTCGCGCCCGCGCATCAGGCCAAAACGGGGGCGGCGTTCGTCGCGGAACTTGGTTTGAATCTGGTAAATATTTTTCGGCAATTGCTTGTAGCTTTTGATGTCCTGGCGCATCACGTCAGTGACCACTTCTTCGCTGGTTGGCTGGACGATGAAATCGCGGTCGTGCCGGTCTTTGATGCGCAGCAGTTCAGGGCCCATCTTTTCAAAGCGGCCGGTTTCTTGCCACAGCTCGGCGGGCTGAATCACTGGCATGGTCATTTCAATGGCGCCCGCCTTGTTCATCTCGTCGCGCACGATGTCCTCGACCTTGCGGATCACCCGCAGCCCCATCGGCATGTAGCTGTAAATGCCAGCGCCCAGCTTTTTGATCATGCCGGCGCGGGTCATCAGCTGGTGGCTGGCGATTTCAGCGTCAGCGGGCGCTTCTTTGAGGGTGGAAATGTAAAACTGTGAGGCTTTCATGGGCTGTTTTCTGGCTGATTTTTAGGGGCTGGCGATGCTGCAAGCGCTTGATGCTTGGCATTGCGGAGTTCACTGTGCATAATGCAATCAGTCTAAAAAATTTGAGGTTTGATTATGCTCGACCGGGACGGCTTCAGGCCCAACGTCGGCATCATCTTGCTCAACCAGAAAAGTCAGGTATTTTGGGGCAAGCGTATCCGCACGCATTCGTGGCAGTTTCCACAGGGCGGCATTGACCGGGGCGAAAACCCCGAGCAGGCGATGTTCCGTGAATTGCATGAAGAGGTCGGATTGCATCCGCAGCATGTCCATGTGCTGGCCCGAACCCGCGACTGGTTGCGCTATGAGGTGCCTGACAGGTTCATTCGCCGCGATGCGCGTGGCCACTACAAAGGCCAGAAACAAATCTGGTTTCTTTTGCAACTGGTTGGACACGACTGGGATCTGGACCTGCGCGCCACCGATCACCCCGAGTTCGATGCCTGGCGATGGAATGACTACTGGGTGCCGCTGGATGTGGTGGTGGAGTTCAAGCGCGGCGTGTATGAAATGGCCCTGCTGGAGCTGGCCCGATTTGTGCCGCATCTGGACTTCAGGGGCGGCCACGCCGAAAGGGCTGACAGCCGACCCGACTTGCGGCAACAGCATGCGCACGACCATTC
>JANMIH010000561.1:0-3394 GCA_031375685.1 Polaromonas sp.
TCCCAGGGGATGTCGGCTTCAGAGAACAACCTGGCCTCCATGGTCTCGGTGCCGGGGTCAAAATTGGTGTGCAGCAGCTTGGCTCTGTAAAACAGGTGCACTTGGCCAACGCGGGCAACATTCATCAGGGCGAACAGGTCCAGCATTTTAAATGCTGCGCCTGCTTCTTCAACCGTCTCCCGTGCGGCACCCTCGCGCGTGGTTTCATCCAGTTCCATAAACCCTGCTGGCAAGGTCCATTTGCCTTTGCGCGGCTCAATGTTTCGCTTGCACAGCAACACCAGGGCACCGTCGTCGCCCCAGGTGGGCAGCGTGCCCACCACGTTCAGTGGATTTTCGTAATGAACGGTGCTGCATGCGTTGCAAACGGCGCGCAGCTTGGTGTCGCCATCGTCTGGCAACCTGTAGTCAACCGTGGCGCCGCATACGCGGCAATGTTTGATGGGAGAGCGCTGCATGATGACAATATGACAATATGACAATATGACAATAAAAACTTGCTATTAAATAAATAGCTGCTTGCGCCCGCTTTTATTGGGCTAAAGGCTTAAAAGACACATAAGAAACGGCCTTGAAGGCCGTTTTTTAGGAATTCTGACGCAATTATCAGGCTTTGGTGGTTTTCCCGTGCTTTTCAATCAGAGATCTGGCCGTATCCAGCAGCTTTTTGCCATCAAAGCCTCGTTTGTTCATGTCCTCGACCCACTCCACCTCAACCGCACGGGCTTTGCGACGGAAGTCTTGCGCCTCAGCCACGCTGATCGTGTAGATGGTGTTGCCGCGGTCGCTGGCGGTTTTGCGGCCAATGCCGTCGTTGCCCTGCTGGGTTTTGCCCAAAAAGGCTGACGTGGCCATGCCAGAGTTGTTGTCGATGATCTTTTTCAAGTCGGGTGCCAGGCTGTTGTACTTGGCCTTGTTCATGGCCATCACAAAGGTGGTGGTGTACAGGCTGCCACCAGCGGGGTCAAACTCGGCATGGAACTTGGTCAGCTCATTGACCTTGACAGAGGGCACAACTTCCCATGGGATCACGCAGCCGTTGATGGTGCCTTTGCTCAGCGCGTCGGTGATGGCTGGCAATGGCATACCAACCGGCGTTGCACCCAATACACCCAGCAGCTTGGTGACTTGACGGGTTGGGCCGCGCATTTTCATGCCGCGCAAGTCGGCGATGGACCTCACAGGCTTGTCAACGGTGTGGATCACACCTGGGCCGTGGACTTGCAGCGCCAACACCTGGGTGTCTTTGAATTCGTCGCTGGCAACGGTCTGAAAGTACTCCCAATAGGCTTTGGACGTGGCTTCAGCGTTGTTCATCATGAACGGCAGCTCAAACACTTCAACACGCGGAAAGCGGCCTGCCGTGTTACCGGGCAAGGTCCACACCACATCGACCACGCCGTCTTTGGCCTGGTCATACAGTTGCACGGGTGTGCCGCCCAATTGCATGGCCGGGTAGCCTTCAAACTTGATGCGGCCACCGGATTCCTTTTCAACCTTTTCCATCCACGGCTTGTGCATTGACAACCAGACATTGGACTGTGGCGACATGAAGGTGTGAAACTTCAGCGTGACGGCCTGCTGGGCAATGCCTGACAGTGCAGGTACGCCCAGCGCGACAGCAGCGCCTGATTTGAGGAGTGAACGGCGAGCGATCATGCGAGGTTCCTTAAAAAACAGTTGTGAAAGTGATGGCCAAAATTTAAAGGGTTTTGAAGGTTTTGCAAACCGGTGAATGCCCTAAGCGTCAGGCGCTAAGTGATGTATTTCACCAGCCAGAGCGAAATAGATGGAAAAAACAGCAGCAAAATGGTTCGCAGGGTGTCGCTGATCAAAAACGGCATCACACCCTTGTAACTTTCGCTGATGGGGACGTCTTTGGCCAGGCTGTTGACGACGTAGACATTCAAGCCCACGGGCGGTGCCAGCAGACCAAAACCCACGGTCATCAGCACCATGATGCCGAACCACAGTGCCACCGACTCTTTGGGCATGCCAAAGTCAAGACCCATGACCATCGGAAAAAAAATCGGAATCGTCAGCAGCAGCATGGACAGCTCGTCCATCACCGCGCCCAGCACCACATAAAACAACAAAATGGCAGTCACCACCATCAGCGGCGACAAGCCCCAACTGCCAACCAGCGTTGCAAGCTGGTTGGGCACTTGGGTCAAGGCCAAGGCCGAGTTCATCAAATCAGCGCCAATGAAGATCAAAAAGATCATGGCTGAACTCTCCGCCGTGGCGTAAAAGCACTGTTTGAACTTGGCCCAGGTCAGTTCGCGCTTGAGCAGTGCCGCCAGCAACGTGGCCGCCGCACCCACCGCCGCGCCTTCGGTCGGCGTAAAAAAGCCGCCATAAATGCCGCCAAACACCAGCGTAAAAATCAACGCAATCGGCAGCACACCCAAAGCCAGGGCAGGGGAGAGCCTTTCGTCAGCATCGTCCACGTCAGGCGCCTGGCCGGGCACGACGCGCACGTAAATGGCAATGGCAATGATGTAGCCAAGCATCGCAATCAGTCCCGGGATCATGGCTGCCGCAAACAGCTTGGCAATGTTTTGCTCCGTCAAAATGGCATAAATAACCAGCGGTACCGATGGTGGAATCAAAATACCCAGTGTGCCGCCAGCGGCCAATGTGCCGGTAGACAAGCGGCCTGAATAACCGTGACGCTTCATTTCTGGCAAGGCCACGCTGGTAATAGTGGCCGCTGTAGCTACCGATGAACCACAAATCGCCCCAAACGCCGCACAAGCCAACACCGACGCCATGGCCAGCCCGCCCTTGAAGCGCGCCATGACGGCGGCAGCAAAGCGAAACAGCGCCTTGCTGATGCCGCCCTGCGTGGCAAAGTGACCCATCAAAATAAACAGGGGAATGACCGACAAGTCATAACTGGCAAAACGCGCAAAGGCCTGGGTGTTCAGAAAGTTTGAAAACGGGCCCCAGCCAGTTTGCATGACATAGCCAATACCGCCGGCCACAAACATGGCCACCGCAATCGGTACCCGCACCGCCATCAGCAGCAGCATGACCCCAAAAATACACAGCGCCAGGGCAATCGGGCTCATGCAGCGCTCCCGGTGGCGGCAATGTGGGGTGCGTCATCACCTGGCTGGGCGGGCCCAAAGGTTTGCCGCAGGGCGATCACCGCCGTGAGGGCCAGCGCGGGTGCAATGAAGACGAACACGATCCATTCCGGAAAGCCCATCATCATGGTGGTCGATTGGGTGGCGTAAGAATTGAGCCCGCCCACCACAGAGCGCCAAGCCAGCAGGCCCATCATCACGGCCATCAGCAAAGTACCAACCCGGTCGAGCAGGGCGGTCGTCTCGTGGCTGGCCTTGCTGGTGACCAGCAGCAACTGGCCCCAGCTGGTCAGCGACACCGG
>JANMIH010000013.1:0-11185 GCA_031375685.1 Polaromonas sp.
CTGCCCAACGTCAAAGACATCCACACCAGTTTTTCGCTGGGTGAAGTCAAAGCCAGTAGCGCGCTGCCGCTGGGGCATTTGGGGCGATAGCCCACAGAACAACGGCTGTAACTAGACCGCTTTACCATGCCCCTACTTGTACTCAAGGTAGGCTCGAAATCTACCAACTACCTAAAAAAGAGCATTAACTTATGGATCGTCTAACTTTGTGGGCTACCAGTAGACCGATTACAGCTGGACTTATTGCTTGTCTGCTGCTTCTAATGTGTGGCTTGCTTTTCATTCGACGAAAGAACGCGGCACATCTGACAATGACAAGATCCGATTGCCCGCCTTCCCTGCGATTTGAACGAGATGTTTTCAATGCAGCAAAATGGTTTGTTGTTGCTTTGGCTTTAGCCAGTCTGGCTGTTAAATTTTAGGAGGGACATGCCTACAGGCCTCCACAATTCGATTTGTACTAACAGTTGAGGTTGCCTCAATCCCCAAACTAGCCCTACCTCTCCCCACCCGTTCCCGTATTCTGAAAATTCCAGTCAATATTCCACACGCAGTCTATCTTGACGGCAAACATTTTGTAGCAGCGGTCGCTGGGCGTACACAACCAGAACCTTGAGATGCCTTTGGACGCGCCTGCGCTGTATTGCCACGGCCCGTACCACTTCATGTGAAATGGCCCTGCGGCTTCTTTGGAGTTGATGGATTTCAGATAGGTGGCCAAGGCATTCTCAGTGATCGGGTAAAGCGCTGATGATTTGAGCCGATACACGCCCACCGCAATGCTGGCGGCGTACGCTGCCATCAGCAGCACGATGAAGGCGATGATTTTTTTATTAACGCTCATGTGGAATGAATCCGGTGTTCTGCCGCAAAGCGCACCGTGATGCGGGTGCCGGGTGACTGCGGGTGGCCCGGCAGCAAGGCGTCCTCAATGCTGACGGTCGCATCGTGCTGGGTGGCAATTTCAAGCACGATGGCCAGGCCCAGGCCCGAGCCATCCACGTTGGTGCCCAATGCCCGATAAAACGGCTGAAACACCAGCTCACGTTCAGACTCTGGAATCCCGGGCCCGGAGTCTTCCACCAGCAGCACCAGCACACCGCTGAAGGCGTCGGCCAGCAGCCGCAGCGTGACCTGGCCTTTGTCTGGCGTGTAGGCAATCGCGTTGTCGAGCAGGTTGCGCACCAGTTCTTTGATCAGCGTGTGGTTGCCCTCCAGCATCGTTGACGACTCACCCGCTTCAGGGCCTTCAAAGCCCAGGTCAATCTGCTTTTCAAGGGCGCGCGGCACAGAGTCGGCCATCACTTCACTGGCAATCAACACCATGTCCAGCGTCTGCTTGGCCGGGCTGCGGCCCGTGGTTTCAGCGCGTGCCAGAGCCAGCAACTGGTTGACGGTGTGGGTGGCCCTGACGCTGGACTGGCCGATGTGCTTGAGGGATTTTTTAAGCTCGTCTGCATTGGTTTCGCGCTGTGCCAGATCGGCCTGCATGCGCAGGCCCGCCAGCGGCGTTTTCAGCTGGTGCGCTGCATCGGCCAGAAAGCGTTTTTGCGTGGTCAGCGAGATCTTCAGGCGGCTCAGCAAGTCATTGATCGACGACACCAGCGGCGCGACTTCTTCGGGTACCGCGTTTTCGTCCAGCGGGCTCATGTCGTCGGGTTTTCGGGCGCGAATGCGCTTTTCAAGTTGCGCCAGCGGCTTGATGCCGCGCACCAGCGCCAGCCAAACCAGCAGCACCGCCAGCGGCAGCGTGACAAACTGCGGCACCATCGTGCCTTTGACGATTTCAGTGGCCAGGGTTTTGCGCTTTTCAAGTGTTTCAGCCACCTGCACCAGCACCCGCCCGGCGTTTTTATCATCCACCTTGATCCAGGTGTAGGCCACGCGGATTTCTTCGCCATTGATGGTGTCCTGGCGCAGGCGCACGTCGCCGTCTTGCAGTTTGTCGTCGTCAGTCGGCTGTGGCAGTTCGCGCTCGCCACTGAGCGTCTCACCGTGCGTGCCAATGACCTGGTAGTACACCAGGTCGGTGTCGTCCGCCCGCAAAATCTCACGTGCCGGCGCCGTCAGGTTGAACAGCACGACATTGTTTTTTACCACCACCAGCTTGGCTAACGCCTGCACGTTGTACTCAAGCGCGCGGTCAAACGGTTTTCCCGCGATGTTTTGCGCCACCAGCCAGGTCAGTGCCAGGCTGACAGGCCAGAGCAGCAGCAGCGGCGTGAGCATCCAGTCAAGAATCTCGCCGAAGAGGCTTCGGCGCTCACGCTGGAAAATACGGATTGCCATGGCGCGGGGTCAGTTCACCGCAGAGACGCAGAGAACGCAGAGGAAGCGGTTCAGAGGAAGAAAAAGACAATTGTTTTTGTATCTTTCTTTGCGGCCCTCTGCGTTCTCTGCGCCTCTGCGGTGCATGACTTCGGTTTTCACGCACTCACCCCGGAATTTTTTCTAGGCAGTAGCCCAGCCCGCGCACTGTGGCAATCCGAATCGGCCCCTTTTCAATCTTTTTGCGCAACCGGTGGATGTACACCTCAATGGCGTTGTTGCTGACTTCTTCACCCCATTCGCACAGTCTTTCAACCAGCTGGTCTTTGCTGACCAGGCGGCCTGCGCGTTGCAGCAACACCTCCAGCAGGCCCAGTTCGCGGGCTGACAGGTCAACCATTGCGCCGTCTATCGTTGCCACGCGTCCGCCCTGGTCGTAGACCAGCGGGCCGTGCTTGATGGTGCTGCTGGCCGCGCCCGCGCCGCGTCGTACCAGGGCGCGCACACGCGCTTCCAGCTCTTGCAATGAAAAAGGTTTGGCCATGTAGTCGTCTGCACCGTAATCCAGGCCTTTGACGCGCTCTTCCACGCTGTCAGCGGCCGTCAGTATCAGCACCGGCAACGCGGAGCCGCGCGCCCGCAACCGTTTCAGCACTTCCAGCCCATGCATTTTGGGCAAGCCCAGGTCAAGGATCAGCAAGTCAAATTCGGTGTTGGTCATCAGGGCGGCGTCGGCCTCTGTCCCGCTGGCCACATGGTCGGCTGCTGCGCCCGATGCACGCAGGGTGCGCAACAGGCCATCGGCCAAGACCTGGTCGTCTTCAGCAATCAAAATTCGCATGGCTGTCTCCCGTTTTGTAATTCGCTCAAATTTTAGGCTTTTGAGCATTCCAATCAACTTACACCAGCATACGCCTCCAGGCCCAGTGCCACGACGGTCGCCACATCGTGCCCAACGGCAGCTTTGAATTCACTTTCAGCCTGCGCCACCGCCCGCTCAAACGCACCCAGCCACAGCAAACCATCTGCGGTGAACCGGACGGTTTTGGCGCGCTTGTCATAGGCATCGGTTTGGCGTGTCACCAGTCCCCACGCCTCGCACTGCGTGACCAGGTCACCCATTGCCTGTTTGCTCATGCCAGCACTTTGTGCCAGGTCTGTCAGGCGCGAGCCTTTGATGGCCAGATGCCGCGTGATGTGGATGTGCGCCGCGCCTACCTGGTCGCGAGCGGCCAGGTTCGACAGCGCCAGCGGGACCAGCGCGTCACGCGACATCAGCCACAGCACGCGTTCGTCAAAGCGCCTCAGCGCGTGACCCAGCAAGCGGCCCAAATGCGTCACGCGCCAGGTGGGCTCGGTTTGAAATTCCATGGTTGGAGTGTATCGGATTGTAATCAGGCAAACTGACTAAAAATAACATTTACTTATTTCAACAGTGCTTATACAGTGCTGTCTATCCAACCAGTTTATTTGTTTAATTCATCACCCCCAAGGAGCTTTTCATGGACATGCCCAACCGCCCCACCGCCTCATCCACACCCGCCCAAATCGCTGCACTCAACACCGAAAAAGCCAAAGCCCTGCAGGCCGCGCTGGCCCAGATTGAAAAGCAGTTTGGCAAAGGCACCATCATGAAGCTGGGCGACGGCGAAGTGATTGAAGACATCCAGGTCGTGTCAACCGGCTCGCTGGGCCTGGACATCGCCCTGGGCGTGGGCGGCTTGCCGCGCGGCAGGGTGGTTGAGATTTACGGCCCTGAGTCATCGGGCAAAACCACGCTGACGCTGCAAGTCATTGCCGAGATGCAAAAACTCGGCGGCACCTGCGCGTTTGTGGACGCCGAGCATGCGCTGGACATTCAATACGCCCAAAAGCTCGGTGTTAATCTGCAAGAACTCCTCATCAGCCAGCCCGACACCGGTGAGCAGGCGCTGGAAATTGTCGACTCTCTCACCCGCTCTGGCGCGGTGGACCTGATCGTCATTGACTCTGTGGCGGCGCTGACGCCCAAGGCCGAGCTGGAAGGCGAGATGGGTGATTCATTGCCCGGCCTGCAAGCCCGTCTGATGAGCCAGGCGCTGAGGAAACTCACAGCCACCATCAAAAAAGCCAACTGCATGGTGATCTTCATCAACCAGATCCGCATGAAGATTGGCGTGATGTTCGGCTCGCCTGAAACCACCACCGGCGGCAACGCCTTGAAGTTTTACGCTTCGGTACGGCTGGACATTCGCCGCATTGGCTCGATCAAGAAGGGCGAAGAGATCATCGGCAATGAAACCCGCGTCAAGGTGGTCAAAAACAAGGTCGCCTCACCGTTCAAAACGGCGGAGTTCGACATCCTGTACGGGGAGGGCATCAGCCGACTGGGTGAGGTGCTGGACCTGGGCGTGGCCGGCCACATTGTTGAAAAAGCCGGTGCCTGGTATGCCTTTAACGGCGAGAAAATCGGGCAGGGCCGCGACAACTCGCGTGAGTTCCTCAAGGAGAATCCAGAGTTGGCCATCGAGATTGAAAACAAGGTGCGCGAGTCACTAGGCATTCCGCTGGTGCAGGTGTCGCAGGAGGTCATGGACGTGATCGACAAGGCGGCGGACAAGCCAGCCAAGGCAGAGAAAGCCGAAAAAGCAGCTAAAAACGCTGTTTGATGCTCTTTTGACGTCAAACGCCCGTTTTTAGGCCATTTTTAAGTGTCAAATCGCGCTCCAGACCAATGGATACGGGCGCAAGAAGCTCCTGAATTAATAGCAAATACAGGTTGCTTGTATGGACGCTAAGCGCACCTCAACAGACAAACCGGCTAAATCCGGAAAGTCTGGCTTCGCGTTGTCGCTCAAAGGCCGCGCGCTGCGGCTGCTCTCCGCCCGGGAGCAGTCGCGCGCCGAGCTGGAGCGCAAGCTCGGCAGCCATGAAGAAGAACCCGGCCAACTGGCCGCTGTGCTCGACGAGCTGGAGGCCAAAGACTTCATCAGCCCCAGTCGCGTGATCGAGTCCGTCATCAACCGCCGTCAGGCCAAGATGGGTGCGTCCCGCATCAAAAGCGAATTACAGCGCAAAGGCCTGGACGTGGGCATGGTGGCCGAAGCGATGGACGGCCTGAAAGCCACAGAGCTGGAGCGCGCACGCGAGGTCTGGCGCAAAAAGTTTGACAGCAAAACCGATGCGGGGACGAGCCCCGCAGACCGCGCCAAGCAAATGCGCTTTTTGGCGGCGCGCGGTTTTGGCTCTGATGCGATTCGGCGGGTGGTGTCTGGACGGGGGGATGACGATTAACGCCACCTCAACCCAGCCAACGCTTGCTTCGCATCCATTAAACCCAAACCAAAAGCCGCCTGAATGGTTGTTTTGGGGGTGCAGTCCCATGTCGACACAGGCACTTTTTGGCTCGGCTGCCAATAGTTGCGGCCTTGCCAGCTGAACCACTGAGGCAGCTTGGGGTAATGGCGCGTCAGCAGCACCAATGTTGTCGGTGCAGCGACTTGGTTGGCCGATGTGCGCAATGAACCAATCGGCGCATTGTCAACAAAGCCGCCGTCTAGCGCAGGGCGGTCGGCCACACGCCGTGCCTGCATAAAGGGCGGTGCCGCAGCAGCCGCTGAAATCAGGTTTTGCGCCTCAGCTGCGTTGGTGCAGTCGTGCAAGTCCATGTGGTCCTGTTTCAAGCCCAGCCAGCGCGGCAGGCGCGGGTGAATGCTGTGGTTGATGTGTTTGTCCACCAGGTAAGCCAGTGTGCCAGCCAGCGTTGACAAGTGCAAACCCAGCAGCGGCGAGGGCCGCGCAAACGCTACCCGCAAGCGAGAGCGGGCCGTACGTAGCGCCTCAAAGTTGCTGTCGTTCAAATAAGATGCCACCCAAGCCGGAAAAATATGTTCGTGTGCAAAAGCTAACCGCCCACGCCACAGGTTTGAAGCATCAACAATGCGCGAGTTGTTGGCGTAAAGGGTTTTGCAAGCCTGCATGCCTTCAGCTACTTTTCCGGCCATCAGCGCGCAAGCTACACCTGCTCCGGCGCTGGTACCAACCAGCTGTGCAGGCAGCAGCCAACCGGCTTCCAGCAGATGAGACACCAGCCCAGCCTGCCACATGCATCGGTTACCGCCTCCGGAAAAAACCAGCGTTTGCGTGTGGGTGATGTCAAGCCGGGCAAGTGCTTGAGGTTTTGTAGCGACGGGATAAGGAGCAGGAATGGAGGGCATGGTGTAAATTTATGTAGATATGCATAATTATACAGAGTTGCATACAATCACCAGATGACCGCTAAAACAGCAGCGCAAACCATCGCCAGAACCGACCTGCTACGCAGCACCATGGTGGCCACCGCCGCGCGCTCGCTGCCACAGCGCGGTATGGCCGCGATCAATTTGGTTGAAGTGGCCAGGGCCGTCAACGCGCCGCGTGGCTCGATTTACCACTACTTTCCCGGCGGGCGCGACCAGTTGCTGCAAGAAGCGCTGGCGCTGGCAGCCAACAGTGGTTTGCGCATGATTGACAAAGCATTGCGCCACTCAACCACGGCGGCAGAATTCGTACAGACCATGTTTCGCACCGGGCCGCAGCAGTTGGACGTCCATCACTTTTCTGGAGGCTGCCCAATAGGTGCGGCCTTGCTAAGCAGTGAGACTGAAAGCGCCAGCTTTAAAACTGACATGCAAGCGATCGTGGCAGGATGGCACAGTGCACTGGCAGCCGCATTCGTGGCGCTTGGCGCTAGCCAGACGCGCGCAACGCAATTGGCGCGCTGCACCCTGATGGCCTACGAAGGCGCGCTAGTTTGCGCAAAAGCCGAGCAAAACACGCCAGCCGCCAAGGAGGCATTTGAGCTGGCTGAAAGCATGGTGCAGGCAGTCTTGCGCGAATCAAATTGAATTTCAGCGTTTTTCGAGCCACGCATCAAAGGCGAATTGCAGAGCAAAGGCCTGGACGCAGACAAGGTGGCCGAGGCGATGGACGGCCTGAAAGCCACCGAAGTCGAGCGCGCACGGGAGGTGTGGCGCAAAAAGTTTGACGGCAAAACAGATGCTGACATCAGCCCTACAGACAAGGGCAAACAAATGCGCTTTTTGGCGGCGCGCGGTTTTGGCTCTGATGCGATTCGGCGGGTGGTGTCTGGGCGTGGGGATGATGAATAGCAGTTTGAAGTATCTGAGATAAAATTCTGACCAGTTCACTAAACTAGTCAGTACCATGCAAAATTCTGTTCAGCAAAGCAGCGCCGCACCTTGGCGGCTTCAAGACGCTAAAGCGCAGTTCAGCGCCCTGGTTGACAACGCCATGCGCGGCGTGCCCCAGCACGTGACGCGCAGCGGCAAACGGGCGGTGGTCGTGCTGTCTGAACTGGACTTTGAAGCACTGCAGCGCAGTGCCGCTGGCAGGGCGCAAGCGCCTTTGAGCTTTGTCGACCACCTGCTCGCCATCCCTAAAACTGCGCCAAGTGACTTGCCCGATGCGCCGCGCCTAAGCGTGGAGCCCCGAGAGGTCGATTTCTCATGATCTTGCTGGACACGATGGTGCTGTCAGAGCTACGTAAAGCTAAGCCAAATGTCGGCGTCGTGACTTATTTGAAATCGCAGCAGTCCGACACGGTATTTTTAAGTGCCATGACGATTGGCGAGATTGAAGCCGGGATTGAAAAGCAGCGCAAAGTAGCCCCAGAGTTTGCAGAAGAGTTGTCGCAATGGCTGGCACTGACAGAGTTGCAATTTGCCCAATCCATCCTGCCCGTCACCCCCGCCATCGCCAAGCTGTGGGGGAGGTTGTGCGTGCAAACCGGGAACAAAGGCATTGACAACCTGATAGCCGCCACGGCGCTGGTGCATAACCTGCTGGTCGTGACACGCAATGTGAAAGATTTTGAGGTGGTGGGCGTGCGGGTTTTTGATCCCTATGCGGGCGATTAAAATCACTGCGTTCGGCAGTCCGCATTGCTTTGAGTGGCGCAAGACTAGGCATGTAAATATTCAAGCGCATGCTGGCATGAGGCATTTGAAAAATACCTTTTCGAGACTTATTCAGGCATCTCTTAGGTCTCTAGCCCAATAGATTCAAGCTCAATCAACTACTAAAAGTAGAGCGCCCGTTTGCTGTGTTTGAACTACAAACCCAGCATCAACTTCAAGTTCTGCACAGCTGCACCCGACGCGCCCTTGCCCAGGTTGTCGAGACGGGCTACCAGTACCGCGTGGCGGTAGGTTTCATTGCCAAAGACGCTCAGTTCCATCTTGTTGGTGCCGTTCAATGCCAGCGCGTCAAGCTTGCCGGATTCAGGCGCCGCTTCTACCGTCACCCATTCGCTGCCAGCGTAATGCTTGGCCAGTGCGTCATGCAACTGTTGGGCGGTCGGCTTGCCTGGCAGTAAATCAAGATGCAACGGCAACTGCACCAGCATGCCCTGCTCAAAGTTGCCGACGGACGGGATGAACACTGGGCGGCGGGTCAAGCCGGTGTATTTCATGATTTCAGCCAGATGTTTGTGTGCCAGGCCCAGGCCGTACAACTCAAACAACGGCGCTTGGCCAGACTGGTAGGCCTCAATCATCTGCCGCCCACCACCGGAGTAACCGCTCACGGCGGGCAAAGTCAAGGCAAAGTCAGGGGCAATAAAACCTGTGTCAACCAGCGGGCGAACCAACGCAATCGCGCCCGTGGCGTAGCAGCCGGGGTTGCCTACGCGGTCGGCGGCAGCTACCAGAGCGCCCTGGTCTTGGGTCAATTCAGGAAAGCCGTAGACCCAGCCCGGCACGGTGCGGTGGGCAGTAGACGCGTCAATGATTTTTGGCTTTTTGCCGGGCAGGCTATCAATCATGGCAACGGATTCACGCGCGGCATCGTCGTGCAGGCACAAGATCACCATGTCCACCGTGGCCATCAAAGCGCGTTTGGCAGCAGCGTCTTTGCGCAGTTCGGGGGCGATGCTGACCAGTTCAATGGCGGGCATGGCTTGCAGGCGCTCGCGAATCTGCAGGCCGGTGGTGCCAGCTTCGCCGTCGATAAAAATTTTAGGCATTGATCATTTCCGTCCGTCGAAGGGTGTGAGCCGCATTTAGTTGGTGCAACGCAACATGATACAGTTTAGGGCTTTCTGCAAACAGCAGAAACCCTCGCAGCGTTACCGTCCTACAACAGTCGTTTGAAAGTTTTTTCATGAAAATTCACGAGTACCAAGGCAAGGAAATCTTGCGCCAATTTGGTGTGCCAGTGCCGCGCGGCATTCCGGCTTTCACGGTGCAAGAGGCGGTCGAAGCAGCCCAAAAACTCGGCGGCCCGGTGTGGGTGGTCAAGGCGCAGATTCATGCAGGTGGGCGCGGCAAGGGTGGCGGCGTGAAAGTAGCCAAAACGATTGAAGACGTCAAACGCATCTCTGGCGAGATTCTCGGCATGCAGCTCGTCACCCACCAGACGGGCCCTGCAGGCCAGAAAGTTCGCCGCCTCTATATTGAAGACGGCGCTGACATTCAAAAAGAATATTACGTGTCTTGCGTCACAGACCGCGCCACGCAAAAAGTCGCATTCATTGCCTCGTCTGAAGGCGGTATGGACATTGAAGAAGTGGCGCACAGCCATCCCGAGAAAATCATCAAGCTGTTCGTGGACCCGCTGGTGGGCCTGACAGACGCGCAGGGCAAAGAGCTGGCGGCAGGTATTGGCATGCCCGCAGACTCCGTCGCGCAAACCGTCGACATCCTGCAAAAGCTCTACAAGTGCTACATGGACACCGACGCGTCGCTGGTCGAAATCAACCCGCTGAACCGAAACAGCAAGGGCGAAGTGATGGCACTCGATGCCAAATTCAATTTTGACCCGAACGCGCTGTTCCGCCACGCAGACATTGTGGCTTACCGCGATCTGGATGAAGAAGACGCGGCTGAAGTCGAAGCCAGCAAGTTTGACCTGGCTTACATCAGCCTGGACGGCAACATTGGCTGCCTGGTCAATGGTGCAGGCCTGGCGATGGCAACGATGGACACCATCAAACTGTTTGGTGGCGAGCCAGCCAACTTCCTGGACGTGGGCGGCGGCGCAACCGCCGAGAAGGTTACAGAAGCCTTCAAGATCATGCTGAATAACCCGGAGGTCAAAGGCATTCTGGTCAATATCTTCGGCGGCATCATGAAGTGCGACACGATTGCCGAGGGTGTGATCACGGCCTGCAAGGCCACCAACCTGTCTGTTCCGCTGGTGGTGCGCATGAAGGGCACCAACGAAGACCTGGGCAAAAAGATGCTGGCCGACTCTGGCTTGCCCATCATTGCTGCGGACACCATGGCCGACGCGGCTACCAAAATCGTCGCAGCAGTCAAATAAGGCGGAACCCACACCATGTCTATCTACATCAACAAAAACACCAAAGTCATCACCCAGGGCATCACCGGCAAGACCGGGCAGTTCCACACCCGCATGTGCCGCGACTATGCCAATGGCAAAGAAGCCTTTGTGGCAGGGGTGAATCCCAAGAAGGCTGGCGAAGACTTTGAAGGCATCCCGATTTTTGCCAATGTGACCGAGGCTGCCAAAGCCACGGGCGCGACCGTGTCGGTGATTTACGTTCCGCCAGCAGGCGCTGCGGCTGCCATCCTGGAGGCTGTTGAAGCCAACCTGGATTTGGCAATTTGCATTACCGAAGGCATCCCTGTGCGCGACATGCTGATGGTGCGCAACAAGATGCTGGCCAAGGAGAGGGCCGGCGGCAAGAAGACGCTGCTGCTGGGCCCCAACTGCCCAGGCCTGATCACGCCTGAAGAGATCAAGATCGGCATCATGCCGGGCCATATTCACCGCAAGGGAAGAATTGGAATCGTTTCTCGCTCGGGCACGTTGACCTATGAAGCAGTCGGGCAGGTGACCGAGATTGGGCTAGGGCAGTCGTCGGCGGTCGGTATCGGTGGCGATCCGATCAACGGCTTGAAGCATATTGATATCC
>JANMIH010000419.1:0-4362 GCA_031375685.1 Polaromonas sp.
TGCACCTACTCCTACTTTGCAGACCCGATGTACATCTGCATGGACGCAGACTACAACCAGTACGAAGTCGAAGCCGAAAATATGGGCGACTCCCTCAACTACCTGCAAGACGGCATGGAACTGGAAGTGGTGTTTTACGAAGGCAAGGCCATTTCTGTCGAGCTGCCCACCAACGTCGAGCGTGAAATCACCTGGACCGAGCCAGCCGTCAAAGGTGACACGTCAGGCAAGGTGCTCAAGCCTGCCAAGATTGCCACTGGCTTTGAAATCGGCGTGCCAATTTTTGTGGCGCAAGGCGATGTGGTGGAGATTGACACCCGCACAGGTGAGTACCGCAAGAGGGTTTAAGCAAATCTGTCGTATAAAAAAGGGCTCGTTAAGAGCCCTTTTTGTTTTAAACGCATTCACCGGACATAAAGCATGGATCAAACACAAGACCTTTCCGCCCGCCGCCTCAGCAATGCCTGGGCTGAATTGCAAGCCCACGCCCGCGATGGGCAGACGCTGGATGCCGATGCTTACCGCCTGGCTTTTGCCGACCCGGAATTTTTGCTGAGGCGTGAAACACGCGGCATTCGCATGCAGCTGGAAATGCTCAAGCCCGAACTGAGCCAGCAGGAGCAAGGCATTGAAAACACGATCGTGGTCTTCGGCAGCGCCCGCTTTCCAGCGCCAGAAACAGCCAGCGCCTCATTGTTGGCAGCACAAACCAATCTGGCAAAAATCAATGCGGACAATGCCGACCCTGAAGCCTTGCGTGATGCACAGGACGCCCTGCGCGTGGCCGAGCGGCATACACGTAACGCTGTCTACTATGACCAGGCACGGCTGTTTGCGCGGCTGGTGGCCAGTTACAGCAACGCCCTGCCGCTGGCTGAACAACTGTTTATCTGCACGGGTGGTGGCCCGGGCATCATGGAGGCCGCCAACCGAGGTGCTTGTGAAGCAGGAGCGCCGACGGTGGGGCTGAACATTGTGCTGCCGCACGAACAGTCAGGTAACAAATACATCACGCCGTCGCTGAACTTCAAGTTCCACTACTTTGCGCTGCGCAAAATGCATTTCATGATGCGGGCCAAGGCGCTGGTGGCCTTTCCGGGTGGGTTTGGCACGCTGGACGAGCTGTTTGAAGTCATCACGCTGGTGCAAACCGGCAAAGCAAAGCCGCTGCCGATTGTGCTGTTCGGGTCCGACTACTGGAAGCGGCTGATCAACTTTGACGTGCTGATTGAAGAAGGTGCCGTCTCGCCTGAAGACGTGAATTTGTTTCACTACATCGACGAGCCGCAAGTCGCGTGGGACCTCATCCGCAAGTTTTACGCTCTTTAAGCGCGGATGAAAGCCGCGATACCGCGTTAATCCTGCTCTTTGTCCAGCGGCAGAAGGCGAGCTGAATCAATCTCGGGCAGCGCTTCAACATTTCTTAGCGCCTTGCCCATCACGCGGCTGCGTTGCTCGGCACTGCTCACCGTGTTGAGCATGGTTTCAGCATTCGATTTGATCTTGGCCAGCACGTCGCCAAACTTGCCAAATTCGGTTTTGACCGCACCCAGCACCTGCCATACCTCGCTGGAGCGCTTTTCCAGCGCCAGCGTTCTGAAACCCATTTGCAGTGAATTGAGCATCGCCAGAAGCGTTGTGGGTCCAGCCAGTGTGATGCGATGGTCACGGCTTAAAGACTCCATCAGCCCAGGGCGGCGCAGCACTTCGGCGTACAGGCCTTCGGTCGGTAAAAACAAAATCGCAAAGTCGGTGGTGTGCGGCGGCGCGATGTATTTTTCGCTGATGGATTTAGCCTCCAGCCGGATTCGAATTTCCAGCGCCTTGCCAGCGGCTTCTGCGCCCTGCACGTCTGCGCGCTGCTGGGCATCGAGCAAACGCTCATAGTCTTCGTTTGGAAATTTTGCGTCGATCGGCAGCCACAATGGCTGACCAGAATCTGATCTTCCCGGCAACCGGATCGCAAAGTCCACCGTGTGTTTGCTGCCGGGTTGCACGGCAACTTGCGCCGCGTACTGGTCCACGGTAAATACCTGCTCGAGCAATGCGGACAGTTGCGCCTCGCCAAAAATTCCGCGTGTTTTAACGTTCGTCAGCAAGTGCTTGAGGTCTCCCACACCTTGCGCCAGGGTTTGCATTTCACCCAGGCCTTTATGCACCTGCTCCAGCCGGTCAGCGACTTGTTTGAAGCTTTCGCCCAAGCGTGTCTCTAAGGTCGTTTGGAGCTTTTCATCCACAGTTTTGCGCATCTCGTCCAGCTTGGCCGAATTGGTAGCTTGCAACTGGGCGAGTTGCTTTTCAAGTGTTTCACGCACCTCGCTCATGCGCCGCGCATTGGATTCGCTCACCGATTGCAATTGCATGACCAGCGTGTCGGACAGCGTTTTTTGCAGCAGCGCCAGTTGCTGGCCAAAGGCGTCAATCTGCGTGTTTTGGGTGCGAATTGCCTCAGCGCTTTGCTGGGTGAGCGTTTGCTGAAAGGTGGCAAAGGTGGTGCTGAGTTCTAACCGGTTGGCGCGTGCGTTGTCAACAATCTCGCAGCGTACCTCGCGTTCGGTTTTGTCGTGGCCTGCCTGAATCAGCGCAAGTAGTTCAGCTTTCCCGCTATCGGGTTGTTTTCTGAGCAGCAACCACAGCAAAAGCAGAACATTGACCGCCAGTAGCACCAGCAGGGCATAAAAACCAGATTCAGTCATGCTCTATTTTCAGGAGCTGCTTGCGCTCGTATTTATTGGCTTAGAGTCGTATTTCATACTGAATTCAAGGGTGTCAAAGCTTTTTTTCCGGTTAAAACAGCAATCAGGTTGTCAGCCGCCAAATTGGCCATGGCCATGCGGGTAGGCATGGTCGAACTGGCAATGTGCGGCGTGAGCACCACATTGGGAACGGTCAGAAAATCGGGATTCAGCTTGGGTTCACCTTCAAACACATCCAGGCCAGCGGCGGCAATGCGCTTGTCACGCAAGGCAAGTGCCAGCGCCGCATCGTCCACAATGCCGCCGCGCGCGATGTTGATCAGAGTGGCTGTCGATTTCATCAACGCCAGTTCAGCAGCGCCAATGCTGTGGTGCGACTCAGGGGAGTACGGCATCACCAACATCACGTGGTCAGCAGTTTTAAGCAGTTCCTCCTTGCTGACATAGCTGGCCTTGCACTGGGATTCCAGTGCGTCGCTCAGCCGGGATCGGTTGTGATAAATCACCTTCATGCCAAAGCCATGCGCACCACGTTTGGCAATGCCCTGCCCAATGCGGCCCATGCCCAGAATACCCAGGGTGCTGCCGTTTACCTCGGCACCGGCAAACATGTCGTAGCTCCACTTGGTCCAGTGGCCAGCGCGCAGGTAATGCTCGCTTTCTGTCACGCGGCGGGCGGTAGCCATCAGCAGGGCAAAACCAAAATCAGCGGTGGTTTCGGTCAACACATCCGGTGCGTTGGTGGCCTGCACACCAGCGGCCGTCATGGCGGGCACATCAAAATTGTTGTAGCCAACCGCCATGTTGGCGCATATTTTCAAATCCGGGCATGCTGCCAGCACCTCTGCATCAATGCGCTCACCCCCGGTGGTGAACACGCCCTGCTTACCTTTGAGTTTTTCAATGAACAGCGTTTTCGGCCAGATGTCATCACTCGGGTTGGACTCCACCTCAAAATGCTGCTCAAGTTTGGCGATGATTCCGGGAAAAATTGCTCTTGCCACCAAAATTTTAGGTTTACTCATAATGCTTTTTATTTGAACCAGATAAAGGTCATGATGATGAACAGCGGTATCAGCACCGCGCCTGACCAGGCCATGTAACCAAAGAAACTCGGCATCTTCACACCCCGATCTTCAGCCACAGCTTTGACCATCAGGTTAGGGGCGTTGCCAATATACGAGTTGGCACCCATAAACACCGCGCCTGCCGATATGGCTGCCAGCGTAGGGGCAAGCGTCGTCATCAGAACTTTGGGGTCACCGCCCGCGGTGTTGAAGAACACCAGATAAGTCGGCGCGTTGTCGAGAAACGAGCTGAGCAGGCCTGTTGCCCAAAAATACATGGCGGGATCTGGCGAACCATCAGGACGTGTGATGCCAGCAACGATGGCACTGAAGGGCCCATTCAGGCCAGCCTTAAGCATGGCAATCACCGGAATGATGGTCAGGAAGATGCCAATGAACAGCTTGGCCACCTCTTGCATGGGTGCCCATGAAAACTGGTTGCTGTCATGCACGCTTTTGGCGGTGATGCGCAGAGAGATAAAAGTGATGATGACCAGTCCTGCATCGCGTACGATGCCCGGCAAGCCAACAGCCGTGCCTGCTACATCAAAAACGACGGGTGACTTCCATACGCCACTCATCAGCACCAAGCCAGCGAC
>JANMIH010000030.1:0-9752 GCA_031375685.1 Polaromonas sp.
CGATCATTTCACTCATCCACGGGAAAGGATTTTCCTCACCAGGGAACAACTCTTCCAAGCCAATCTGCACCGCACGGCGATTGGCGATGTAGCGCAGATAGCCTTTGAACATGGAGGCATTCAGACCCAGCACGCCGCGCGGCATGGTGTCTTCAGCGTAACGGTATTCCAACTCAACAGCCTGCATGAACAGTGCTTTGATTTCAGCTTTGAACTCGGCCGTCCAGAGACCTGGGTTTTCAAGTTTGAGCTGATTGATCAGATCAATGCCAAAATTACAGTGCATGGATTCGTCGCGCAGGATGTACTGGTACTGTTCAGCAGCACCTGTCATTTTGTTTTGTCGACCAAGAGCCAGAATCTGCGTGAAGCCGACATAAAAGAACAGGCCTTCCATCAGGCAGGCAAAAACGATCAATGACTTGAGTAAAGTCTGGTCAGCTTCCTGTGTACCGGTTTTAAAGTGTGGATTGGAAATGACTTCAATGAACGGAATCAGAAACTGGTCTTTGTCCTTGATGGACTGCACTTCGTTGTAGGCATTGAAAATTTCACCTTCATCTAGACCCAGCGATTCGGTAATGTACTGGTAGGCATGCGTATGAATAGCCTCTTCAAATGCCTGACGCAGCAAAAACTGACGGCACTCGGGCGCAGTGATGTGGCGATACGTGCCCAACACGATGTTGTTGGCAGCCAGTGAGTCAGCCGTGACAAAAAAACCGAGGTTGCGTTTGACAAGGCGACGCTCGTCTTCCGTCAAACCATTGGGGTCTTTCCACAAGGCAATGTCGCGGGTCATGTTGACTTCTTGCGGCATCCAGTGATTAGCGCAGGTGGCCAAGTATTTTTCCCAAGCCCATTTGTATTTGAAGGGCACCAACTGGTTGACATCGGTCTGGCCATTGATGATGCGCTTGTCTGAAGCCTTGACGCGCTTCATCACGGCGGGAGCTGCAGTGAGTGGTTCAACGGCAGATACTGCAGTGGCTTGCATCAGATTTGGGGCATAAATGCCGTCGTCCAGCATGCGAATGCCAGGAGATATGAGCTCAGAATTCAAAGGCTGATGTTCCACCCCGCGGCTGCCTGGCATGCCGCTGGTGAGAGGATTTTGCAGTGATGGTTTGACTTCTTCGTCCCAGGTCAACATAGATGTTTCCAATATTCTTGATTATGAAAGCAGTGATACGAAATGAAAAGTGTTCATTCACATCGCCGCATATTTGTGTTGCTCATTTACATCGAAAATGACACATCGAAAATGGCGCTTAAAAAATGGTGCATCGAAATTTCAATGGATGTGTGCCATTGATTTTTATTGACAAGCCTCGCAGCCCGGATCGTCTATCGCGCAGAACTTGATATCGGTGGCGGGCGTTGCATCCATTTGCGCTTGTGCAGCAGCAGCGGCAATACCCATTGCACTCATGCTGCTGGCAGCGGTTACGGTACTGGATGCAACCGAGTTCATCTTGCCAGCTGTCACGGTTGATTTTTCAGCATGCGTGGCGCTTTGTGTGCGCAGATAGTAAGTGGTCTTCAAGCCGCGCAACCAAGCGAGTTTGTAGGTTTCATCGAGCTTTTTACCGGACGCACCTGCCATGTAGATGTTCAGTGACTGAGCCTGGTCAATCCACTTCTGGCGACGCGAGGCGGCTTCGACAATCCATGAAGTTTCCACTTCAAATGCGGTGGCGTAAAGCGCCTTGATATCTTGCGGCACACGGTCAATGGGCCGCAGTGAGCCGTCAAAGTGTTTCAGGTCCACCACCATCACATCGTCCCATAAGCCCAAGCGTTTCAGGTCACGCACCAGATAATGGTTGATCACGGTGAACTCTCCAGACAGGTTTGACTTGACCGACAGGTTGCCAAAACAGGGCTCAATGCAGGCATCCACACCAATGATGTTGGAAATGGTGGCTGTGGGCGCAATAGCAACGCAGTTAGAGTTGCGCATACCGTCCAGCGCAATCTTTTGGCGCAGGGCGTCCCAATCCAGCGTGACTGAACGATCTACTTCAACATAGCCGCCACGCTCTTCGAGCAGCATATCAAGCGTGTCCAGCGGCAAGATGCCTTTGTCCCAGAGCGAGCCCTTGTAGGTCGCGTACTTGCCGCGCTCTTTGGCCAGCTCGGTCGATGCCCAATACGCGTGGTAACACACGGCTTCCATCGACTTGTCGGCGAACTCGACGGCCTCTTGCGACGCGTAAGGCACACGCAGCTCGTACAGGCAGTCCTGAAAACCCATGATGCCCAAACCCACCGGGCGATGGCGCATATTGGAATCACGCGCTTTTTTGACAGCGTAGTAATTGATGTCAATCACGTTGTCCAGCATGCGCATGGCAGTGGTGATGGTTTTTTGAAGCTTGTCGTGATCCAGCACCTTGGCGCCATCTGACAATGTTTTCAGGTGCTGAACCAGATTGACCGAACCAAGGTTGCAGACAGCAGTTTCCGTCTCGCTGGTGTTCAGCGTGATCTCGGTGCAAAGGTTGGACGAATGCACCACACCCGTATGCTGCTGCGGCGAACGCACGTTGCAGACGTCTTTGAAAGTGATCCAGGGATGACCAGTTTCAAACAGCATCGATAGCATCTTGCGCCACATGTCAGTCGCTTGCAATTTGCGGGCGGGCTTGATTTCACCGCGCTCGGCTTTGGCTTCGTAAGCGGTGTAGATTTTTTCAAAATCCTTGCCAAACTTGTCATGCAGATCCGGTGTGTCTGATGGCGAGAACAAGGTCCAGCTGCCTTTTTCCATCACACGGCGCATGAAGAGGTCGGGTATCCAGTTGGCGGTGTTCATGTCGTGCGTGCGTCGGCGGTCGTCGCCCGTGTTTTTGCGCAGCTCCAGAAACTCCTCAATGTCCAGATGCCAGGTTTCCAGGTAGGCGCAAACAGCACCCTTACGCTTGCCGCCCTGATTTACTGCCACAGCGGTGTCGTTAACAACTTTCAGGAAAGGTACCACCCCTTGGGATTCGCCGTTGGTGCCCTTGATGTGTGCACCCAGAGCGCGCACCGGTGTCCAGTCGTTACCCAAGCCACCGGCAAATTTAGACAGCAGTGCGTTTTCTTTGATGGCGTCGTAAATGCCACCCAGGTCATCCGCCACAGTCGTCAGATAGCACGATGAAAGTTGCGAGCGCAGTGTGCCGGCGTTGAACAGCGTGGGCGTGCTCGACATGAAGTCAAACGACGACAAAATTTCATAAAACTCTATCGCTCGCTCTTCGCGGTTGATTTCATTGAGCGACAAGCCCATGGCCACACGCATGAAGAACGCTTGCGGCAGCTCAATGCGTTGCTTGCGCACATGCAGAAAGTAGCGATCAAACAGCGTCTGCAGACCCAGGTAGTCAAACTGCAAATCGCGCTCGGGTTTCAGGGCTGCGCCCAAGCGATCCAGGTCGAACTGCTGGAGCTTTTCATCCAGCAGCTCGTTTTGAACACCCTTGGCAATAAAGCACGGGAAGTATTCAGCGTAGCGGGTTTGCATGTCTTCGTGCGCCACTTCTTCGCCAAGCACTTCGCGGCGAATGGTGTGCATCAACAAACGCGCTGTGGCGTAGGTGTAATCCGGGTCTTTTTCAATCAGCGTGCGGGCGGCCAGAATGGAGGCCTTATAGACCTCATCAATCGGCACGCCGTCATACAGGTTGCGCATGGTTTCAGCCACGATGGGGTCGGGCTTGACATCCGCACCCAGGTTGGCGCATGACGCTTCAATCAGTGCCTGCAGATTACGAATGTCCAGCGCTACTTTTTTTCCGCCGTCCATGACGTGGATCAGCGTGGCAGCTGGTGCCTGCGCTTGCGGCTGGCGCGCGCGCTCTTGTGTGCGCTTTTCGCGGTACAGCACATAAGCACGTGCGATCTCGTGATGGCCACCGCGCATCAGGCCCAGCTCGACCTGGTCTTGCACGTCTTCAATATGAAACGTACCGCCGCCCGGGCGTGAGCGCATCATGGCGCGCATCACAGCTTGGGTCAGTTCATCAACCGTCTGCCGCACGCTGGCGGATGCGGCACCTTGCGTGCCATGCACAGCCAAGAAGGCTTTCATCATGGCAACGGCGATTTTGTTCGGCTCGAAAGGCACGACCGCACCGTTGCGACGGATGATCTGGTAATTGCTGAACGGGTTGGTTGAGGCGCTCTGGTGGCCGCTGGTGCCCGCTGGCGTGAAGGCGGGCGTGCTGGTAATAGGGCTGGTGTTTTGCGCAGTTTGCATGGGCTTCCTCTTGGCTTGTTTTATGGGTTTTTTGTCTTGGCTTATCGGCTGGATCAGATGCTCAACCTGTTGAGGCAACCCGAATGGCTTTTGGCCATTACCAATCCTTCTAATGCGACTGGAAAATCAATTTTGCAAAGGCTTTAAACCGGCTGGGTGTGACTTAATTAAAAGACATCTTCGCATCAAATGTCAAATACTCCACACACTATACCTAGGGCCTGAAAGGAATTCAAGCACTACAGGTAGTGTTTTCCATGTGAATTAGGGCCAAAACTAATTTTTACGTTTTGTGGTGGTTTTTAAATCTTGGGCATCGGCATCACGGCTTCGCGCGTGCAAGCCCTGCAATAGCAGGCTGACAAAGAAAATAGCGTGTATTCATGCTGCTTGGCGAAGGATTTACCCGGGCAAAGCCCGCCAAGTATCAGCTACGACAGGAAACAGGCAACCAAGTGGAATTCAGCGCCAAGCTGCGCGTCAATTCTTGCCAGTCAAAACCTGAGCCCGGATCCATTTTGCGACCGGGTGCAATATGTTCATGCCCGGCAACATGCGCCACCGGGTACTGCACCATCAGGGCGGCGCAGAGCGCGCTTAACGTCTCGTACTGTGAGGCATCAAAACAAAAGCCCTCCAGCCCCTCAAGCTCTACACCAATCGAGTCGTCGTTACAGTTAGACCGGCCCCGGTAGCTGGACTGTCCGGCATGCCAGGCTCTGGCATCACAGCTGACAAACTGCCATAGCTCCCCAGCGCGGCTGATAAAAAAATGCGCGGACACCTGCATGCCGCGAATAGACTGAAAGTAAGGGTGCGCGTCCCAGTCCAGCTGGTTGGTAAACAAGCGCTGAACATTGTGGTTGCCGTACTCGCCGGGAGGCAGGCTAATGGAGTGAAGCACGATCAGGTCAACGTGCGCGCCTTCAGGTCGTGGCCCGAAGTTGGGGGAGGCCAGCGATCTGGCGCAGCGATACCAGCCGTTTTGCCAAAGAGAGCCAGACGCCCCGGCTTCAGGCGGGTTCATGGGTGTTGTCGTGGCTGGCATCTGGTGTGTCGCCGTCAGGCACAGCGATGTTCAGGCGGGCAATGCGGTAACGGATCTGGCGCAGGCTCATGCCCAGTTTGCTGGCGGCTGCGGTGCGGTTGTAGCGGGTGTCATGCAGCACCCGGCACAAAATATCACGCTCTTGTGCGTCCAGATAGTCTTGCAGGTTGTCAGGAAGCGCCAGCATCAAGGGCGTTGCGACGGCAGTTACTGCCGGTGACGGCAAGGGTAGCATCGCCGTTTGAGGGTTATCCAAAAGGAGTTCCCCGCCTTCTCCAAGTGCGACTGCCCGATGCAAAATATTTTCAAGTTCACGCACATTGCCGTTAAATGCGTGTGCGCGCAATTGCTCCAGAACCAGCTCGGGCAGATGCGGCACGCTGAATCCTGACTCTTTGCAGATTCGCCTCAAGAGCGCATCGCACAATTCCGGCAAATCCTCCAGTCGTTCACGCAACGGCGGTATGCCAATCACAATCACGTTCAGACGGTAGTACAAGTCCTGACGAAAATGTCTGGACGCCACTTCTTGGCTCAGGTCTTTGTGTGAGGCGCTCACAATGCGCACGTCGACCACGTCTTCTTGTGACGAGCCTAGCGGACGCACCACCCGCTCTTGAATCGCCCGCAGCAACTTGGACTGCATGACGAACGGCAGGTCGCCGATTTCGTCCAAAAACAATGTCCCGCCCTGTGCTGCCTGAAAATAACCGACGCGATCTTGGGTTGAGCCGGTGTAGGCACCTTTGCGGGCTCCAAAAAACTCGGCCTCCAGCAAATTTTCGGGGATAGCGCCGCAGTTGACGGCTACAAACGGACCATTCGCACGGTGACTCGAGTCATGTACAGCCCGGGCGACCAGTTCCTTGCCTGTGCCTGACTCGCCCTGTATCAACACAGGCGCCATACTGCCCGCCACTTTGACAATACGCGATTTAACTGCCTGCATGCTGGCTGAATGGCCCACCAGACTTTGTAGCGCAGACGGCGCTTGAGAAGGCTTGCGTTTTTCCGGAGGCGAGCGTCTTGGCAGATCAGCCGAGCCACCCGGCATGTCTTGAGGCGCAGACAACACAGCCGCCCTGGAACCCTGCACGGCCGAAGCCACGACACTGCGAAACTGCTTCAGGTCAACCGGCTTGGTCAAATAATCAAAGGCGCCAGCCTTCAAGGCTTCGACAGCGTTTTCAGCAGACCCGTGCGCCGTGATCACCACGCAGCGTTCCGTCCGTTGCGCTTTGACCATCTCGCGCAGCAGTTCCAGTCCCAGCCCATCAGGCAGGCGCATGTCGGTGATGACCGCATCAAACTGCTGGCTTTCAAGTTGCTGGCGCGCTTGTGCCAAATCGCCTGCGGCTTCGACCCGATAGCCTTCACGTAGCAGCGTCAACTCGTACAGTGTGCGCAGGTCGGGCTCGTCGTCGATCACCAGAATATGGGCGGGCTGCGGGTGTGAGGTACTGGGATTGGTGGACATGGGGTTCAGGCAAACAAGTCGTCAGGATACGGCAACGCAACATGATGCGACACATCTGCGAATTTGAACAGCACAAAAAATTCGTTGCCTTCAACCGACTGGAGTGCGCCACGACTTGCTCTCTGATAGCCGATCAGCGCGCCATAGCGTTCGCACAGCTCGCGGCAAATATACAGACCCAAACCGCTGGAGCGGCTTTCAGACGTAAAAAACGGCTCAAACAAGTGGGTCTGCACGGCCTTTTCAAGCGGTAAACCATCACTCCAGACCGATAGCCGAACCTGACCGCTGTAAGACATTTCGGTCGTAACTTGAATCGCACGACTGGACTGGCTGGCATAACGCAAGGCATTGTCAAGCAGGTTGATCATCAGGCGGCGCAAATGCTCAGGATCAAAAACTACACTGACCTGACTTGCCTTGAGCATGACTTGGGTACGGCCACTGGATGCCGTGTGCTGCATCCAGTCTTCGCTGATACGTGCAGCCGCCTCATCCAGTACCAGTGACATGCCGTGCTGCTCTGGGCTGAGCACCTGAACCCTTGAAATATTCAGGACATCGTCCACAATTTTCGCCAGCCGTTGGGCATTTTGGCGCACCATGGCAGTGAGCTGTTTGTGCGCCGGGTTTTGCAGGTCTTCTTCAAGCAGGGCATTGGCCTGTGAAATAGCCGCCAGAGGGTTTCTGATTTCATGTGCAACGGCAGCTGACATTCGGCCCATGGCGGCCATTTTTTCAACCCGCACGCGGGCCTCCATTTCACGCAGGTCTTCCAGAAACATCACGCAAAGCGCTTCTTCGGTATTGCCCTGCCCTGCTGCCAGCCGTGTACGCACATGCAGTTGGCGCGCGTGCTGGCCTGCATGGTTCAAGGCAACATCAGCTTGCTGCGGCAGCTTTTGTATAAAGGTCTGGCGCATGATGTCTGCCAACGGCTGCCAGGCCGCCTGCGTGGCCAGCACAAAGGGAGCCATCCGAGTCATGTCGCTGGCCGCCAGCAGACGGCGTGCGGCCGGGTTGGCCGAACGCACAATGCCATTGGCGTCGATGACCAGCACGCCGTCGGTGAGCGTCTCAATCACCAGCTCATTGACCTGGGTTTGCATGCGCGCCACAAGTTGGCTGTTCTTGGCCAATTTTTCTTCCCGCGCCAGCCGCAAGGCCAATTGGTTGGCCAGCAAAGCGACTGCAAAAAAACCAGAACCACTCAACCCCGACTGCAAAAACCGTGCGGCTGAGTCGCCCGTCAGATGCGACGATGTCCACCACGCGTCGGCCAGTAGCAGCAGCGTCACGCTCGCAGCCGTACCCAGCGCAAGCAAAATGGGCCCAAGGATGGATGCCAACAGCACCGGCAGCGCAAACAGCGGGGTGTAATTGATACCACTGGACAGCAAAAAATTAAGCGCTGAAAAAACCACCACATCGACGCCCACGGTCAAGACCCATTGCACGTCGAAGGTCGTGCCCGGTGGCCTGGGCCGAGCCAGCAGCCAGACCAGCAGCGTTGCACAAAGATAAGCCGCACACACGGCAATCGACCAACCGTTGCTGACATTACCCATGGCATAGATGGATGCCTGCAAAACCAGCAACACACTGGCAATCGTGATGCGCGCCGTCATGAAGGCACGCCACAACCTGACGAATGCGCTTTGCCTCGGTTCTGAAGTCCACCCACTGCCCAGTTGCTCAGCCATGCCAAACCATGAACTGGGAGCGGTTTTAATGGAACGCACCTTGCGGCCTCAGTCGCCAGCTTGCTGGCGATGCTTGGCAGAACAATAAAACCCTTGGCTGCCGTTCAGGGCTTCATTGAGCGGCAAGTGAACCTGGCACACCTGGCAAGCCACAATTTCAGTGGTTTCTTGCGGAGAAGCCTTTTTTGAATGGGCACGTGCCTGTTTCTTGTCATCTGCTGCGGACTGACGGGAGCTGCGCCACAGCCAGACAACCACCAGCACCAGTCCCAAAACCAAGGCGTATTTCATAGGCGGTTCAAAACTACTTCAAGTACAAAGCGAGACCCCGCATAGCCCAGCAGTAACAGCCCGCAACCCACATACAAAACGCGAACCGCTTTCATGCCGCGCCAACCCAGGCGAACCCGGCCAATCAGCAAGCCCGCGAAAGTTATCCATGCCAGGACTGAAAAAATAGTTTTGTGGTTCCACTGCCAGGCCAGACCCGGGCCATAAAGTTGCTCTGCAAAAAGCCAACCAACCAGCAAAGTGGCTGACAGCAACACAAAACCAGCCTCTACAAAACGAAAGGTCAGGCGCTCCAGCGTCAGCAGCGGCACACCTGCGCTGCTTTGAGTGCCCAAGCGCATGGCGCGTTCTGAGCGTTGCATCAGCCAGCCATGCGTCACCGCAGCGGCGAACAGGCCATACGACGCAATCCCCAGCGCCCAATGCAATGGCAGCCAAATGGATGCTGCACGCGTATAAACCGAGCCAGGAAATATTTCAGCCAGAGCCACCGCAACAGCCCCCAGACCGGCCAGAGCCCATTGAGCCTGCAGTTGCGGCAGCAGGCGGCTTTCAATGGCGTAAACCGCCAGCACCAGCCATGCGGTGGTTGAAAGGGCTGGCGCAAACCCAAAGCGCTGCGGTTCACCAAATAGGCCCTGCGCCAGCATCAAGCCATGCAAAAACCAGCCCGAGAACAGCATCAGGCGCAGCATATCGGGCGCCATGCGCTGGCGCGCAAAAACAGACACCAGATAGGAGATAAACGCGCCAGCGGCCAGCACCGTACCCCACCATTGACTCATCGCTAAAATCATTCCCACAGTTTAGCCTTTGCGCTGATCTGCCCCGACCTATTTTTTTGTTCCCATCACCGCTCCACTGCACCGGAGCCCTCCCATGGCCTCAGCCCTTACCGACAAACTCTCTCGCCTCGTCAAGGAAATGCGTGGCCATGCCCGCATCACTGAAACCAACGTGCAGGACATGCTGCGCGAAGTGCGCATG
>JANMIH010000077.1:0-8454 GCA_031375685.1 Polaromonas sp.
GGTTTCTTCGTCGTACACACAGTTCTCCAGCAGCGCCTGGCCAATGCCCTGCACCAAACCGCCATGTACCTGGCCTTCCACAATCATCGGGTTGATGATGTTGCCAAAGTCATCGACTGCAGTGAAGCGCTCAACCTTGACTGTGCCAGTAGCTGGGTCTACTTCGACCTCGCAAATGTAGGTGCCGGACGGGAAGGTGAAGTTGGTTGGGTCATAAAACGCGGTTTCATTTAGGCCCGGCTCCAGCTTGTCGAGCGGGTAGTTGTGCGGCACGTACGCGGTCAGTGCCACCTGGCCAAAGGTTACTTTCTTGTCCGTGCCCTTGATGGTGAATTCACCGTTGGCAAACTCCACGTCAGCGTCGCTGGCTTCCATCAAATGCGCGGCAATCTTCTTGGCCTTGGTCTCGATTTTGTCAAGCGCCTTCATGATGGCCGTGCCGCCCACTGACATGGAGCGCGAGCCATAAGTGCCCATGCCAAACGGAACGCGGCCGGTGTCACCGTGCACGATGTCTACCGCATCAACCGAAATGCCCAGGCGCGCTGCCACGACTTGCGCAAAGGTGGTTTCATGCCCCTGGCCGTGGCTGTGTGAGCCGGTAAACACCGTCACACTGCCGGTGGGGTGGACGCGCACCTCGCCGCATTCAAACAAACCTGCCCGTGCGCCCAGTGCGCCTGCGATGTTGCTAGGCGCTAGGCCGCAGGCTTCGATGTAGCTGGAGTAACCAATGCCGCGCAGCAAGCCTTTGGCTTTGGATGCCGCCTGGCGAGCCGGCAGGCCCGCAATGTCGGCCAGCTCGTTGGCGCGCTTGAGCAGCGATGCAAAGTCACCCACGTCGTATTGCAACGCCACAGGTGTCTGGTACGGAAACTCTTTAATGAAATTACGGCGGCGGATTTCGTCCTGGCTTAGCCCCATTTCCCAGCCCGCGCGCGACACAATGCGCTCCAGCAAATAAGTCGCTTCTGGCCTGCCCGCACCCCGGTAAGCATCCACCGGCGCGGTGTTGGTAAACCAGGCATCGACCTCGCAGTAAATCAGCGGCGTGCTGTACTGGCCCGCCAGCAGGGTGGCGTACAAAATAGTTGGCACAGCTGGTGCAAAGGTCGACAAGTACGCACCCATGTTGGCATCGGTGTGCACACGCAGCGCCAAAAACTTGCCATCTTTGTCCAGCGCCAGTTCGGCGTGGCTGGAATGGTCGCGGCCATGGGCGTCACTGACAAACGCCTCACTGCGGTCAGCTGTCCATTTGATGTTGCGGTTGAGCTTTTTAGACGCCCATACCAGGCACACGTCTTCAGCGTACAAATAAATTTTCGAGCCAAAACCGCCGCCAACGTCTGGTGCAATCACGCGCACCTTGTGCTCGGGCAGGCCCATGACAAAGGCGGTGAGCAGCAGGCGCTCCACGTGCGGGTTCTGGTTGGCCACGTACAGGGTGTAGTCGTCGTTGGCGCGGCTGTAGCTGCCTATTGCAGCGCGCGGCTCCATCGCGTTGGGTACCAGGCGGTTGTTGGTCAAGTCAATTTTGGTGACGTGGGCTGCGTTGGTAAAAGCAGCGTCCACCAAAGCCTTGTCGCCAATCGCCCATTTGTAGCAATGGTTGTCGGGCGCGACATCATGCAGCGCGGCGGCAGATTTGGCCTTGGTCACATTGACGACTGCGGTCAGCACGTCGTAATCGACCTCTACCAACTCGGCCGCGTTTTTGGCTTGCTCCAGTGTCTCCGCGACCACCATGGCCACGTGGTCGCCCACATAACGCACCTTGCCTTGCGCCAGGATGGGGTGCGGCGGCTCTTTCATCGGGTTGCCGTCTGTGCTGGTGATGCCCCAGCCGCATGGCAGGCCGTTGATCTTGTCAGCAGCAACATCGCTGCCGACAAAAACATCCAGCACACCGGGTGCCGCTTTGGCGGCAGCCAGGTTGATGCTCTTGATGTTGGCATGCGCGTGCGGTGACCGCACAAACACCGCGTAGCTCTGGTTGCTAAGGGTGATGTCGTCGGTGTACTGGCCGCCCCCGGTCAAGAAACGGTAGTCCTCTTTACGACGGACGGGAACGCCAATGTTTGGCAAATTAACGAAGTCTGGTGCGCCCATGATGTTCTCCTGAAGTGTGTGTGAATGGATGGATCAGGCAGCCATGGCGGCAGCGCCAGTGCGGACAGCTTTGACAATATTCTGGTAGCCCGTGCAGCGGCAGATGTTGCCTTCCAGGTGCTCGCGTATTTCAATCTCGCTAGCCTTGGGGTGGTGCTGGCACAAGTCCACCGCGCTCATCACCATGCCGGTGGTGCAAAAGCCGCATTGCAGGCCGTGGCATTCTTTAAAGGCAGCCTGCATCGGGTGCATGGTGCCGTCTTTGGCAGCCAGCCCTTCAATGGTGGTGATGTCTGCGCCTTGCGCCTGCGCAACCAGCATGTTGCAAGACTTCACAGCGCGGCCATTCATGATGACGGTACACGCGCCGCACTGTGCGGTGTCGCAGCCCACATGGGTGCCAGTAAGTAACAATTTTTCACGCAGGGCTTGTACCAGCAGCGTGTTATCGGGCATGTCAATGTTGGCGGCTTTGCCATTGACGGTGAACTGAACTTGCATGGGCTTGTCTCCTGTTGGCTATTGATTGAACTGGAACTTGGCTGAAAGTTGGCGAAACGAGATCAACAAACATTATTTGTTCAGCACACCCTTGCCACCCTAGGTTAAACCCTTGTCAATTTGCGCGAGCCAAGGGATATTCTCAAAATGCAACAGTCCGCCATGCACCATGCTTCAAAATGATTTAACCCATGCAATTTGTTACGTCTAGCGCCTCCGATCAACGCCTGCACCAGATCGCTCTGGCGCGTCAGGCCGTTTTGCATGAGGGCAAAAGCATGGCACGCATCGGCACGCAAGGCTGGATTGAACGCTCGTGGCAGCGCTGCCTGGCCAGTGGCAAGCGACCAGACCAGCCCGTCAGCTTTGACATGGTGACGCCCAACACCATGCGCCGACTGGTTGATGCCAACCGCACCCTGCTGCAAACCGCCCGTCCCATTTTGCAAAGCCTGGGTCAAGCCATTGCCAGCACGCGTTACTTTGCCGTGATGACCGATGCGCAAGGTGTGGTGATTGACGCGCACGGTGCGATTGACCGCAGCGACCGGCGCGCTGACCTGATCACACGTATTGGCACTGACCTGTCTGAAAGCCAACTGGCCACCACCGCCATCAGCGCGGCACTGACGGAGCTGCAACCCGTCTGGCTGCACCGGGGTGAGCATTTTTTTGACGCCAACGCCGCCTACAGCTGTGCAGGTGCACCGCTGTTTGGGCCTGATGGCGCGTGCATTGGCATGCTGGATCCGACAGGCATAGACGCCGCTGAACGGCCAGAGCTGAAGCACCTGGTGGCCCAGTCTGCCCGCAGCATTGAAAACGCGCTGACGATAGGCTGCCTGACTGGCAAGCGCGATTTGCTGGTTCGCCTGAACTGGCCCGGCCGCGCCCTGGGGGACGAGACCGATGGCCTGGTCTGCCTGAATGCCGATGGTTATGTCACAGCCGCCAATCAGATGGCCCGGCTGATGGTGCCACAACTTTTGCCGCAACTTTTGCCGCAATTAAGAGCCAAGGCAGCTCAGCAGCACGCCAGCGATTTGTTTGCCATGCCGCATGACATGCTGTTTAGCGCTGCAAGCCAGCAAAGCCACCGGGCCGCGCTGGAGGTGCCGCTGTGGACAGGTTTGCGCCTGCATGCCCTGCCGGTTCTTTCTGGGCAGACCAGCCCAGCCACCGCAGTCCCGCCGCCCCCTTTGAAAGACATCGAAACCGCCCTGATTCGCAAGGCGGTCGATGAGGCGCGCGGCAATGTGCAGCTAGCCGCCAGAACCCTGGGCATCAGCCGTGCGACGGTTTACAGGCGTCTGGGCGTCAGCCCCAAACGGCGCTGATCAGTGTTTGTGCGGCTCAGCTTTGCCTGACGCAGCACCGGGCACCACATTGCTCACGGGCAAGCTCAACTCAAGTTTGCTCTGCACGCCCTTGGCATCCTTGAAGGTCAGCGTCACAGGCACTTTGCTGTCTTTGAGCAAAGGCTGCTTCAAGTCCATCAACATGAGGTGGTAGCCGCCGGGTTTGAGCTCCACCGTTTTGCCCGCAGGCAAGTCCAGGGCAGGCATGGCACGCATCTTCATGATGTCGCCGTCCATCTTCATCTCATGCACCTCGCCCACACCCGCCACCGGCGACGACACGCCCACCAGTTGCGTGCCCGCTTTGGCGGTGATTTTCATGAAAGCGCCGGTGCCCATTTGGCCCGGCACGGTGCTGCGCACCCAGGCGTTGGTAACTTCAACATTGACGCTCGGCGCTTGAGCGCCAGCCAGGCTGACGCATGAGGTGGCCACAGCCAGAAATGCTGATTTTAAAAATGTCATGGTGTCGTTTCGAAGCGATTGGAAATTAAGTGTCTTTGTTCAGCAGGCATGCATTGAAAAGTGAAGACAACGATGGCCTGAGGGCCAGCAACAATTATAGAAACACCCAGCCGCGCCATGACAGTCAATAAGCTGGGGCGGGAAGTTGCAGCGCAAAAGGGGAAATTGAGTCGTTTGACGGATCAACAGCCGTTAGTTATGATTAACACAGTATTACTGCATACTGAAAGAACACGTTATGACCGCTCTACGCGCCTCCTATTCCATCGCCCCAGAGGTTTTACAACGCTTCAATGCCCTGGTTCCGTCCAGTGAGCGCAGCAAAACGGTTCAGTCGCTGATGGAAAGCATCCTGGAACGCCGTGAGAAAAGTCTGGAGGCCATCGCCAACGAGTTTGCCACGCACCCCGACTTCGCTGAAGCGCGCGCTGACAGCCTGCTATGGGACGCAACATCGCTCGATGGCTTGACCGAACCCCAGCAATGACCAACGGTATGACCATTGAACGCGGCAGCATATACCGCGTTAATCTTGAGCCAACGACAGGCAGCGAACAGCAAGGCAACGCCAGACCCTGCGTTGTATTGAGCCTGAGCGCCTACAACCGCAAATTGCGCACCGTGTGCGTTGTGCCCTTAACGTCATCACCCAGAGCGCTCGCACCTCTGATCGTGCCTGTCCCTTCGGCTGGCAAAGCCCATTCAATGGCTAATTCGATGGCTATATGCCACCAAATCCGTACGATCGACAAAACCCGCATAGGCAAGCTGCTCGGCACGCTGAGTCTGGATGATTTGGCGGTTGTAGAAGATGGTGTGCGGCGGGTGCACGGCTTATGACGCCGGGACCAACCGCCACCCAAGCCGACGCGCAAGCCGCTGCCTTCATCCAGCGCTGGCAGGGCACCACCGCCAGCGAGCTGTCTACCGCGCAAAGCTTTGTGCGAGAGCTGTGTGACCTGCTGGGCGTGGCCAACCCGCACCCCACCGCTGCACAAGACTACATGTTTGAGCGGCCCATCACCTTTGCCCATGGCGACGGCAGCAGCAGTGCCGGGCGCATTGACTGCTACAAGCACGGCCACTTTGTGCTGGAGGCCAAAAAGACCCGGCTCAACGCCAAAACGAAGGGCTTTGACGACGCCCTGCTGCGGGCCCGCGCCCAAGGCGAAGGCTACGCCCGCGCCCTGCCCGCCCATGAAGGGCGGCCACCCTTTGTACTGGTGGTGGACGTGGGCACCGTCATTGAGCTGTACAGCGAGTTCACCAAAAGCGGCGCAACCTATGTGCCCTTCCCAGACCCGCGCAGCCACCGCATCGCTCTTAGTGACCTTGCCAAACCCGAGATTCGCCAGCGCCTGAAACTGATCTGGACAGACCCGCTGGCACTGGACCCCAGCCGCTTGTCAGCCAGCACCACGCGCGATGTGGCCGCGCAACTGGCTGAGCTGGCCAAGTCGCTGGAGCAATCAGGCCACCGGGCAGACCATGTGGCGGCGTTTTTAACCCGCAGTTTGTTCAGCATGTTTGCCGAAGACGTGGAGCTGCTGCCCAAAGGCAGCTTTTTAAAACTGCTGCAAGACCACAAAGCTGACCCGCACGCGCTGCAAGGCATGTTGCGCGCCCTGTGGCAAGACATGGACCAGGGCGGCCAAAACGGCTTCAGCGTGGCACTGGCTGCGCCCATCCTTCGCTTTAACGGCAAGCTGTTCAAAGACCCCACCAAAGACGGCTACAGCCTGCTGTTAAATGCGCAGCAGATTGCGCAATTAACACGCGCGGCACAAGCCAACTGGCGAGAGGTAGAACCGGCCATTTTTGGCACCCTGCTGGAGCGCGCCTTGAGCCCCACCGAGCGCCACGCCCTGGGCGCACACTACACGCCGCGTGCTTATGTAGAGCGGCTGGTGCTGCCCACCGTGGTCGAGCCGCTGCGCGCCGACTGGGCCAACGCCCAAGCCGCCGCCGTGTTGCTGGCCAGCGAGGCGGCTGAGCTGACGGGCAAAGCGGCTGACGACAAGATGGCGCAGGCACGCGCCGAGCTCAAACAGTTTCACCACCAGCTTTGCAGCCTGAAAGTGCTGGACCCCGCCTGCGGCAGCGGCAACTTTTTGTATGTGACGCTGGAGCATTTAAAGCGCCTGGAAGGCGAAGTGATGAACCAGTTAGAGGCCTTTGGCGAAACGCAAAGCACGCTGGGCCTGGAAGGCGAAACGGTCACGCCCCAGCAACTGCTGGGCATTGAGCTGAACGACCGCGCCGCCGCCCTGGCAGAGCTGGTGCTGTGGATAGGCTACTTGCAGTGGCACATACGCACACGCGGCAACAAAGCCGTGGCCGAGCCGGTGGTGCATGCCTACGGCAACATTGAATGCCGGGACGCGGTGCTGGCCTGGGCTGATACGGACTTGGCTTACGACGCAGATGGCCAACTGCTCAGCCGCTGGGACGGCAAAACCTTTAAAACCCACCCCGTAACAGGTGCGCTGGTGCCTGATGAAACCGCGATGGTGCCGCAGTGGCGCTACATTCGGCCCGCACAAGCCAGGTGGCCAACGGCTGACTTTATTGTGGGGAATCCGCCTTTTATTGGGGCAAAGCACTTGCGTGATGCGTTGGGCGATGGCTATGCAGAAGCCCTGCGCAAAACCTGGCCTGAAGTGCCCGAGAGCGCTGACTTCGTGATGCACTGGTGGAGCCGCGCGGCATTGATGGTGACGACAGGCAAGACGCGCCAGTTTGGTTTGATCACCACCAACTCCTTGCGCCAAACCTTTAACCGCCGCGTGGTGCAGGCAGCGCTGGATAAAAACCTGCAACTGACCTACGCCATCCCCGACCACCCGTGGGTAGACAGCGCCAACGGCGCAGCGGTGCGGATTGCCATGACGGTTGGCACAAGAGCCAAGGCAGCGAATTTGGGGTCGGATCCAAGCGCAAAGCGCGCAGGCTCAGACCCCAATTTCGCGGAACCAAGCGCACCCGCCCGCCTGCTCACCCTGCTCAGCGAAACCACAGGCGACTTCGGCGAAGTCGACGTGACGCTGGCAGAACACAGCGGCGTCATTCATGCGGATTTGAGCGTCGGTGCGAATGTGGTTGCTGCCGTAGCACTGGAATCTAACGCCAACATCTCATCGCCCGGCGTCAAGCTACACGGCGCTGGCTTCATCGTCATGACCGAAGAAGCTGCCGCATTCAAACTACAGGAGTCACAAACCATCATCCGCGACTACCGAAACGGACGCGACTTAGCAGGCGAGCCACGCAAGGCTAAAGTCATAGATGCATTCGGTTTAACTGCAGAACAACTACGCTCACAGTACCCGGCAATTTACCAATGGCTGCTTGAGCGAGTCAAACCTGAACGTGATCAAAATAATCGCGCAACTTACCGCGATAACTGGTGGATTTTTGGCGAGCCGCGCAAAGAATTACGCCCGGCTCTGGCTAGCCTGCGCCTCTACATAGTCACTGTCGTAACTAGCAAACACCGTGTGTTCCAGTTTTTAGACGCATCCATCCTGGCCGACGATGCCTTAATTTGCATCGGCAGCCAAGACGCATTTCATTTGGGTGTTTTGTCAAGTGAACTGCACGCGATTTGGTCACTCGTTCAAGGCGGTACGCTGGAGGACCGTCCCCGTTACAACAAATCCCGCTGCTTTGAAACCTTCCCCTTCCCAGACGAAGACACAGGCCTTAGCCCCGAACTGCGCAACCAAATCGCCACGCTAGCCGAGCAAATCGACGCCCACCGCAAACGCCAGCAAGCCGCGCACCCCGGCCTCACCCTGACCGGCATGTACAACGTGCTCGAAGCCCTGAAATCAGGCCGCGAGTTGACAGCCAAAAAAAAAACCATCCACACCCAAGGCTTGGTCGGCGTGCTCAAAGAGCTGCACGACGAACTCGACGCTGCCGTACTTACTGCCTATGGCCTGGCGCCCGGATTAAGCAACGACACCCTGCTAAGCCACCTCGTCAGCCTCAACGCCCAGCGCGCGGCAGAAGAAAA
>JANMIH010000109.1:0-6358 GCA_031375685.1 Polaromonas sp.
AAGTTCATGCCCAGCATGTCGTGCAGCACCAGCACCTGGCCTGCGCAGCCGTTGCCCGCGCCAATGCCGATAGTGGGGCAGCTTGTCAATGTGGTGGTCAGCGCCGTGGCCAGTACCTCGGGCACCATTTCCAGCACCAGCATGGCCGCACCTGCGTCCTGCAATTCGCTGGCTTCACGCTTTAATCTGGCGGCGGCTTCGTCGGTTTTGCCCTGCACCCGGTAGCCACCCAGCGCGTGAACGGTTTGCGGCGTCAGACCCAAATGCGCGCACACCGGAATGCCACGTTCGACCAGAAAATGCACCACCTCGGTCGTCCAGCCGCCACCTTCGAGCTTGACCATGTGCGCGCCCGCCTGGATCAGCACAGTGGCGCTTCTGAAGGCTTGCTCTTTTGACTCGTGGTAGCTGCCGAAAGGCAAATCGCCAATCAGCCACGCCGTGGCTTGCGAGCGGCGCAGGCCGTTGGCCACGCATTCGGTGTGGTGGCGCATGGTTTCCAGCGTCACGCCCACCGTGCTGGTCAGCCCCTGGCAAACCATTCCCAGCGAGTCACCGACCAAAATGCATTCAACGCCCGCCGCATCGGCCACGGCGGCAAATGTCGCGTCATACGCGGTGAGCATGGTGATTTTTTCACCCGCCGCATGCATTTCACGCAGGCGCGGCAGGCTGATGGGCTTGCGGGCAGACGGCGTGGATGTCGGGCTTAACGTGCCGTAGGGGCTGGCAGGAGTTGGGGCGGGAGGGCTGGCTTGCGTCATGAGGCGATCCTAAGTGTAGAAGCCAGTCTAACGAGATTTGTGACTTTTTAGCGTGCAACAGGTGTTGAACGCTGCATGCCCAGCCGCTCCAGCAAAGCCACGTCTGCGACCGTGTCGGGGTTGCCTGTGGTTAGCAGCTTGTCGCCGTAAAAAATCGAATTGGCACCGGCCAAAAAACACAGTGCCTGCACGCCGTCCCCCATTTGCTGGCGGCCTGCCGACAGGCGCACGCGGGCAGTGGGCATGGTGATGCGGGCTACGGCAATGGTGCGTACAAACTCAAACGGGTCCAGGTCGGCCTGATGGGCCAAAGGGGTGCCTTCAACCTTGACCAGGTTGTTGATAGGCACGGATTCTGGGTAGGGTGTTAGGTTGGCCAGTTCGGCCACCAGGCCGGCACGCTGGCGGCGCGTTTCACCCATACCCACAATGCCGCCGCAACAAACCTTGACACCCGCGCTGCGCACGCGGGCCAGTGTGTCCAGCCTGTCTTGGTAGTCGCGTGTGGTGATGATGTCGCCGTAAAAGTCTGGCGCACTGTCCAGGTTGTGGTTGTAGTAGTCCAGGCCCGCGCTTTGCAGCGTTTGGGCGTGGCCGTCTTCCAGCATGCCCAGCGTGGCGCAGGTCTCTAGACCCAACGCCTTGACTGTACGCACCAACTCAGCCACTTTTTCGATGTCTCGGTCTTTGGGTGATCGCCAGGCAGCGCCCATGCAAAAACGGGTGGCACCTGCGGCCTGGGCGGCCTTGGCCGCTAGTAACACATCGGCGGGGTCCATCAGTTTGCTGGCTTGAACGCCCGTGTCGTAGCGTGCAGCTTGCGGGCAATAGCCACAGTCTTCTTCGCAGCCACCGGTTTTAACCGACAGCAGCGTGGCAAATTCAACCCGCGCCGGGTCAAAGTTTTCGCGATGGACGGTTTGCGCGCGGTGCATCAGATCGGGAAAGGGAAGGTTAAAAAGCGCTTCAATCGCATCAACGCTCCAGCGTGTGTCAAGCGTGGCCGCTACGGCAGGCTTGCGCGGGGGGTGTAGCTTGATGGTTTGTTCAGGTGCAGTGATCATGTTGTGTGGCGGGTTTGAAGTTCAGGGTTGTTGCACGGGGACGCTGGCGCGCTCTTCTTTGATGCGGTTGTCTGGGTCAACAAACACCAGTTTGGGTGCGAAGCCAGCAACTTCTTTGTCGTCAAGCTGTGCAAACGCGGCAATGATCAGCAAGTCCCCCACCGAGGCGCGCCGTGCCGCCGAGCCATTGACCGAGATGATGCGGCTGCCGCGTGCGGCACGAATGGCGTAGGTCACAAAGCGCTCGCCGTTGTTGATGTTCCAGATGTGGACCTGCTCGTTCTCACAGATGTTGCTGGCGTCCAGCAGGTCTTCGTCAATCGCGCACGAGCCCTCGTAGTTCAGCTCGCAGTGGGTGACGCTGGCGCGGTGGATTTTGGATTTGAGCAGGGTGCGTTGCATGGGGCATCTATGAAAAGCCAGGGTAAAAATGGGCGTGGAACATGTCAGGTAAGAATGACGTTTGCGCAGAACTGCTACCGTCACCTGGTTGGTTGGGCGTCAGTCTAGCCCATCAGCCTTGCCGTTTTTGGGTCATACGTCACGTCCGTCAACGCCCCCGCCTGAATGCGTTTAACGGCTTCGTCAATCACATGCAACGGCACCAAAAACCATTCCCTGGGTTTGACGGGATTCCCGAATCGGTCATGGATCGTCAGGTCAATTTGCGCAGCACCAAACAAGCGGTGAAATATGTTTTCCAGCTTGGAGCGGTTCAAGTTGTGTAGCTTGTAGGTGGCGACTATTTCCACGTCGGCTAATAAATAAGTAGCGTCCTTGTCGGCTCCTGCAATGCGGGTCTCTACCTTGCCGCCAGTCACCCCGATTTTATGAATCAGCTCGCGGTGCTCAGTGACGAACGGATGGCTGGACAGGCTGCGCAGCACATAAATGGTTCCGCTTTCAATATCGTCTGGCTCAGCAGCACTGCCAAACAGCGGGCCGTCGTCCTTGCGAATCAGTCGACGCCCAACGGCGGTGTTACCGTCTGGGTAGAGCGAGCGCGACAGCGAGCGCAGCAACAGATTGCTCTCTGTGCGGTTGTCAAAAATGACGCGTAACCGCGGGTTGTCGCGTCCGTCCTTGGTCAATGTGCCCTCGTTCATTTCAGCGACAAAAGCTATCTGGCCACCAATGATAAAAAAATCTCCCAGGTCAATGCTGGCATTTTTAATGAAGGGCTTGGTCAGCCACGCGCCCGACTTGAGCCCCGCACCCGCCTCATCGAACAAAGGCTTGAAACTTTCGAAATCAGCACAAGGCGTGCGATTGGCAATTTCTTCTGCGGCTTTGATTTCAACATACGGGCGCACATGGCGCAGAACAGAGATACTGCCTTGCCCGGCGGCGGCACTTTCGATACCCAGCTCTGCCAGCAACGCATCTTCATCCATACCATCCAGGTCTGTCTGAAGATTGGCAGCGCCAAGTAAAAGCCCCGGGGTGTCCAGCCCAGCCAATAGGGTTGGTGCTTCCGGCAATTGGCGCAGCTGGTCCAGCCGCACGGCATACAGGCGCTCAAAAATGTCGCGGTCTTCACCATGCAGTGGCGCACGGCCATGGGTTTGATGAAACCGCAAAATATCCTCAAAACCCGCGATGATGCGCTCCTCTCGTGGGGTTCGGCAGCCCGTTTTGGTGGGTGCAACTTCTACGCCCAGTGCGCTCAGCAGTTCATCGTCGTCCATCTCTGTCATATGGGGGCTCCGCGCGCTTGGTTGGCCAGGGTCTGTGCCCGGTAACGCGCAAAAGCCACGACGCCTTGAGCCATGTACTTCTCATAAGGATCGGCAGCGTTGATGTCTGGCACGCGCCCACGTTCTAGTTTGAATTGCAAGGCACGCTTTGCGCATAAGCGGGCATCTTCCTCAGACATGCTTACCTTCTTGGCAGCAATGCTGGCCTGCACTTGCCGTAGCAACTTCTCATCCATTGCCTTTGCCAGCACCGCATACGCCGCGTCAAAGGGGTTGATGCCGTCTATCAAATCAATGTTCAGGTCGCGCACATTCACAAACTTGCGCACACCGTCAATCAATGCCGTACTGCCGCCCACCCCACCACCAGTATCACCCTGTGCATCTGCTTGTGCCAACGCCAGCTTGGCCTGCTGGGTCATGTTCATGGCGGCTATGGCGTGCTGCCTGATGGCCTCTTGGTCGGTATCACTCAAGTCCGGGTAACGCTCACGCACAATTTTGCCCATGCGCAGTTGCGTCAGCTCCTGGGGCAGGGTATTTTCTTTGTCAAACAGGCCGCGCTCCAGCGCTGTCTTGTCTTGCAAGAAACTGGTCACCACTTCGTTCAAGTCTTCCTTGCAGATACGCTTTGCCTCTGGCGTTTGCGGTGTCGCCAGCCCATTGATTTCGACATGAATCTGGCCAGTACCCGCATTCACCCCCACGTTGTGGCCGCCGTCTTTATAGCCGTCTTCACCATAATCAAAGCCTTCTTTGGGGCCGGTGTTTTTGGGGGTAAATTCATAGCGGGGGCTAAGCACTTGCTCCATCAGCAAGCTGGCTGAAATGGCTTTGAGCATGTCGTTGACAGCCTCGGCAACCAGCGATTGGTCAGCGGCTGGTTCAGCAATCAGGTTGGTAAAGCGTGACCGTTCTTTGCCCACCGCGTCTCGTGTAGCCCGGCCAATGATCTGCACAATTTCAGTCAGGCTGCTGCGGTAGCCAACGGTCAGTGCGTGCTCACACCAGATCCAGTCAAAGCCTTCTTTGGCCATGCCCAGCGCAATGATCACGTCTACGTTGTCACGGTTGTTTTTTTGCGCCGGGTCCTTCAGCGCGCCCAGCACGCGGGTACGCCGGGCTGGATCGCTGTCGTCTACCAAGTCCGCTACTTTCAAGGTGCGGCCGTCTTGGGCTGCGACCAAATGAAAGCCAGTAGCTGGGTCAACCCCTTTCCATTTGCCTAGAGCTTCCATGATGTCACTGACATCTCGATCCTTGCCCAATTGTGAACTCTCACGCGAGTTCACATTCGGAATATGCACAATGGTTTTCAGCGCCGGGTCCAGCACCTTTTCAATGGCATCTACATACGCGCCAGTGTAGAAAAAGTAGCCAATGTCCAGCGCCTTGAGCCACTCGTAGCCATTCAGCTGCTCATAGTAGGTGTAGGTGATCGTTTCAAACTTCGCTTCGTCCCCTGGGCTCAACACCGCCTCACTGTCACCGCGAAAGTACGAGCCCGTCATCGCCACGATATGCACCTTGTCACGTTCAATCAGTGCGCTCAGTTGCCCGCCCAGCACATTGCCTGAATTGCTAGACACATGATGAAACTCGTCAATCGCAATCAGGCGGTCGTCAAAAGCCGCAATGCCCAGCGCTTCCACTGCAAAGCGAAAGGTGGCGTGGGTACACACCAGCACCTTGTCGGCACTTAGCAAAAACTCCCCCACCGCTTTGACCTTTGACTTGGCCACTTTCACATCGTCCGCCCCCGGTGCGTTGCACAGGTTCCACTGCGGGGCTACCTGCCAGTCGGCAAAAAAGCCCTGCTGGCTCAGCGGTTCGTCAGCAAAGCTGCTGCCAATCGAGCGCTCGGGCACCACCACAATGGCCTGCTTTAAGCCCTGGTTGTGCAGCTTGCTAAGCGCAATAAACATCAACGCCCGCGACTTGCCCGATGCAGGGGGCGACTTGATCAGCAGGTACTGCTCGCCCCGCTTTGCATAAGCCCGGGCTTGCATGGCACGCATGCCGTTCGCGTCGGCCTTGCTGGATGCGCCCGTGCGTGCCGTGGTGATGGCCACCGACGGCACGGTGTAGGCGTTGGTGGGATTGGTAGTATTCATAGTATTTGCACTTTATAGACAGGCTAGGTTACGCATAGAAGCTCATAGAAGCTCATAGAAGCTCATTCAACGTGTAGAACGCCCACCGTCGCTCACCAGATTTCACCAGTCGGCCATCATCTTTGAGTCGTTTTAACAATTTGGCGGCCTGATTTTCGGTCAGGCGGCACAAGTCAATCACCTCACTGCGACGGATCTGGCCATGATGTCGAACATGGCTCAGCACCATCTGTTCGTTCTGCAAGCCGCTAAAGCCCGCCTGTCTTGTGTAGGCAACTTGCTGGCCTTTAGCCTGGTACACCTCTGCAGACAGGGTGTAGCTGCGGCTGCGGGTGTTGCCGTGGGGTTGCACCAGTCCCGCCTCGACCAGGCTTTCCAAGGTTCGGCGGGCTTGTGTTGGATCGCTGTGAATATGCTGGGCAAGTTCGTCCACGCCCAGGCGTTTTTGCTCCCGCAGCACCGCTAGTGCAATCAGGCTGTCTATGGGAAAAGCGGTACCGTTCTGCCGATTTTCCTGTCCGACGATCAGTTGCAGAAAAACCTCATCCGCGTCCACCGTGGCCAGTTGCAAAATCACACTGTTGCTATCGGTGCGGCTGTAGTCTGGTTCGGGCCGACCAAACCGCAGCATGCCACGGTAAATTTTGTCCACACCGCGTCCTGAACGCTCAACGATACCGATGCGCTTCATGGCATCCGCCAGCGCCGGGTTGCGCGGG
>JANMIH010000250.1:0-3522 GCA_031375685.1 Polaromonas sp.
CTTCCAATGGAAGGCATTTGACTTTGAAATGGCTAAATCGTAAATGTTTTATTGAAACGAAATACTAGTTTCTAAAAATTCCGCTGACTTCGAGCACCGGAGGTTGCCCGAAGCAAATCGCAGGGACCCAGACTGCGGGTCGCCTTTTCTTTGGTTACTTTCTTTTGGCGAAGCAAAAGAAAGTGACTCGCCGCCGGGCGACTCCCGGCAAACCCCGTGAAAGCCAACAAAGTCAAAAAACCTCAAGGACCAAAAGCCTTACCCAAAACCCCCTTCAACCGCAAATAAGCCTTCTCCCGAGCCAAAGGATTAGGCCCCACATGCACCCCCTGCCCCGGATTAACCCCATTCGGCACGTCATGTCGCACCCGTACCTCCCCCACCGGGTTGTCAAAGTCGTGGTAACTGTCGGCATACACATTAACTTCTGCCCCCACCGCCTGACCCAATGCAACACAGGGCCCTGGCGGTGTCCAGTCGTCTTTTTCACCCAGCATCAGTACCAGTGGCACGCTGGGTTTGTAGCCGGACTTGATGGCAGCAGCGCAGCCTGGGTAAAAAGCCACGGCAACGGCGGGTTTGACGGCTTGGGCGCGTACATCGGCACGGCTGGCGTCGGTGCTTGAGAGCACCGCACTTCCGCCATGCGACCAGCCCAGCAGTGCAATGCGGTCTGGCTGGGCCCAAGGCTGGGTGGCGACCCATGCCAATGTGCCGAGTACATCGGCGCGGCGCTCGGTTTGGTCAATTTTCCGGCTGCCAATTTTTTGGGTACATAGCTCGGTTTCGCCTCGCGGGGTCAGGCTGTCCGGGAAAACCATGTTGTAGCCCTCAGCCACCAGAAGATCCGCCATGGCCTGATGCCGCGCATTGAGCTGGCCTTTGCGCGAGCCAGTAGTGGCATAGAGCCCGCCGCAGCCGTGCAGCGCGATGACTGTGGCTTTGCTGACTTGGCCGTTGGTGGGCGTGGCAGGGTGAAAAACCAGCGCTTTGAGGAGCGTGCCGTCCAGACTGTTGAAGTTAGCGATTTGTGCGGCTGCTGGCAGGCTCACTCCCAAAATCAGGCTATAAAAAGCCGTTTTCAGCCGTTTTTTATGTATTTTTAGGTGCCTTTTAGGCCTATAGACCAATGAATACGGGCGCAAGCAGCTACTGAATTTATAGCAAATTTAACGGCCAATTACTGAATCGATACCTCGACACAAGCCTGGCCCATGTCAAATAACGCCGCGTTGATCTTTGAATGATTGTCCAAAAGCACCTTGAGCGTCGCCACACGTGTCTGATTGCTGATCTTGAGCCAAATCACTTTGGGTGGTTGGCCCCAAACCAGAGACAACTCTTCAAAATCGGCATCGCGTGTCACGATCACAAAGCCTTGACTTTTTGCAGCATTCCAAACATCAACATCAGATGCTGACTCAAGCCCCATCAAGCAGACATGTGAACTGCCAGGGTAGTCGTGCAGTAGAAACGGGACAAGTCGCCGAGACAAGTTCTCGTCAAGCAGCAGCTTCACTTAAACCGCCAGCGAGTAAACCTTGTGCTCACGGTCTGCGGCAAATGCCAGTACCGCCAAAATATCTTGTGGTTCCAGCTCTGGAAAATCAGCCAAAATTTCTTCATGCGTCATACCGCTGGACAACATGGACAGCACGTCATAAACAGAAATACGCAGGCCTCGAATGCAAGGGCGACCGCCGCGCTTTCCGGGTTCCAGGGTAATTCTGTTCATGCTGATCTCCAAACATTGATCGAGAAATTATTGTGCATCAGTTACCAACCAACTGCAAACCTTGATCAAATCCGCTCGGTCACCCAGGCTTGGACTGATTTCAATGCATCCGGCAATTTGGTGGCGTCTGTGCCGCCCGCCATAGCCATATCCGCCTTGCCGCCGCCCTTGCCACCAACTTGTTGGGCGACAAAGTTGACCAGCTCACCCGCTTTGACTTTGCCTATGCTGTCGTTGGTGACGCCAGCGGCGATTTGCACCTTGTCGCCATCCACAGCGGCCAACACGATGATGGCGGTTTTGAGCTTGTCTTTGAGCTTGTCCATGGTGTCGCGCAAGGTCTTGGCATCTGCACCCTCCAGCCTGGCGGCCAGCACCTTGATGCCTTTGACATCTACCGCTTGGCTCATCAGCTCATCGCCCTGCGACGAGGCGAGTTTGCCTTTGAGGGCTGCGACTTCTTTTTCCAAGGTCTTATTTTCCCCGAGCAGAGCTTCAACTGCGTTGTAGACACCACCACCTCCAGCTGCGACCCGCAGCATCTGAGCCACGTGATGAAATTCTCCCAGCTGATTGTCAATAATTGCCAGCGCTTTTCCGCCTGTAACAGCTTCAATGCGGCGAACGCCAGAAGCGACGCCTGACTCACTTAAGATTTTGAACACGCCAATGTCGCCAGTTCGGCTCACGTGCGTGCCGCCGCAAAGTTCTTTGCTACTGCCAATAGTCAGCACACGTACCTTGTCCCCGTACTTTTCACCAAACAGCATCATCGCGCCGGTTTTTTGTGCGGCTTCCATGTCCATCTCAGTCGCGTCTGTGGCGGAATTGGCCATGATCTCAGAGTTGACTCGTGCCTCGACATCATGAATTTGAGCAGCTGTCACCGGTGCGTTGTGGGTAAAGTCGAACCGGGTTTTGTCGGCATCGACCAGACTGCCCTTTTGCTGCACGTGCGTGCCCAGCACTTCGCGCAGGGCCTTGTGCATCAGGTGGGTGGCGCTGTGGTTGCGGATGGTGGCGGCGCGCACAGCGCTGTTGACCTGGGCTGTGACGGCATCGCCGACCTTTAACGTGCCGCTGGCCACGCTGCCGTGGTGGCCAAACACATCGGCCTTGATTTTCTGCGTGTCTTCGACTGCAAACACAGCGATGCCGGCTGAAATTGAACCCTGGTCCCCGACCTGCCCGCCACTCTCGGCATAAAACGGCGTGGTGCTCAACACCACAATGCCGTTTTGCCCGGCGTTCAACGACTGAACGGCTGCACCATCCAGGTAAAGTGCCACCACTTTGGCCGATTCTTCAAGCAGCGTGTAGCCGGTAAAGGCATGGCCCGCGCCGATGTAGTCCAGCGCTTTGTCCATCTTGAATTTGCCTGCGGCTCGGGCTTGGTTTTTCTGCCTGTCCATGGCCACGTTAAACCCGGCTTCGTCCACACTCAAGCCGCGCTCGCGGCACACGTCGGCTGACAAATCGAGCGGAAAGCCATAGGTGTCGTGCAGCTTGAAGGCCACATCACCAGGCAAGACAGTTGTGTCTGCCAGGGCCGCGTCCAGAATCGTCATGCCGATTTCAAGCGTCTCAAAAAACCGCTCTTCCTCCACCCGCAGCACGTCCATCACCCGCGGCCCATCCGCCTTCAAACGTGGATAGGCATCGCCCATCATCGCCACCAGGTCAGGCACCAGTTTATGAAAGAACGGCGTCTTTTTACCCAGCTTGTAGCCATGGCGAATCGCGCGACGGATGATGCGGCGCTGCACGTAGCCGCGTCCTTCGTTCGA
>JANMIH010000261.1:0-2710 GCA_031375685.1 Polaromonas sp.
CACCGCTGGCGCTGCGCATGAGCAGCCCTTTCAACTCAGGTTACTGGTTAGCCGCAGCCTGAACACAATAGCTCACAAAAAAAGCCCTCAAAAGTCAGTTTGAGGGCTTTTTTACTGGTCAAATAGGCCTTCAGACCAACAAATACAGGCGCAAAAAGCTCCTGAATTTATAGCAATTACACGTCAATCTAGGCAAGCTGCGCCAAGGCAATGTACTCCACCACAGGCACTTCTTCAGCCCGGCGTTGCAAGTTGAACTCCCCGCTGAAGTTACGTGCCTCCAGCCACTTGCCCAATGAATGCCGTAGCAGTTTGCGGCGCTGGCTGAAGGCGACGCGCACCAACTCACTGAAAAGGGTGACGTCAAGCGGCGCTGGCTCGGCATGCGGCAACATACGCACAATGGCGCTGTCAACACGCGGCGGCGGATCAAAACTCGTGGGCGGTACAAACAGCACGTTTTCCATCGCATAGCGCCATTGGAGCATCACGCTCAGGCGGCTGTAGTCACTGGTGGATGGCTTGGCCACCATGCGGTCTATCACTTCTTTTTGCAGCATGAAGTGCTGGTCTTGCACCACGTCTGCCACATCCAGCAGGTGAAACAAAATTGGCGTGGAGATGTTGTAGGGCAGGTTGCCAACGATCCTGAGCTTACCTTTGGCCGTGTCTGCCAGCGCGCGAAAATCAACCCGCAGCACATCGGACTCGATCACGGTCAGCTCCAGCTTTTTGCGCAGCAGCACCGCAAGGTCACGATCCAGCTCAATGACAGTCAAATGCCCGAGGCGCTCGACCAGCGGCTGCGTCATGGCACCCAGGCCGGGACCGATTTCGACCATCACTTGCCCGGCAGCAGGTGCTATGGCTTGGACAATGTCTTCAATGATGCCCCGGTCGGTCAGGAAGTGCTGGCCGAAGCGTTTGCGGGCAATATGCTTCATCTACAACGGTGGCTCGCGGAATTCCACATAAGCTCTGCCGCGAATTTCCTGGGCCCACACGGCATAAGCGTCTTCAAGTTTTTTCTCGCGTATCACGCTGCGGGCCAGCTCGCGCTGGTCGCGGCTGGACAGCTGGGTCACGCGGCGCTCCAGTACCTGAATCAAATGGACACCAAAACGTGACACCACGGGCTCGGACATCTGGTTGGGCGCCAGGCTGTTCATGGCTTGCTCAAACTCAGGCACAAACATGCCAGGGTTGGTCCAGCCCAAATCGCCACCGTCTTTGGCTGAGCCGTCATCGCTGCTTTCGCGCGCCAGGGCAGCAAAGTCAGCCTGACCAGCGACGACACGTTTTTTAAAATCAGCCAGCTTTTCTTTGGCCACTGATTCTCGTTGTTGCGGCGTGACACGCAGCAAGATGTGCCGTGCACGGGTTTGCGTCACGTTCACGCCCGGCATACCCGCCTGACGCTTTTCAACCACCTTCAAAACGTGAAAGCCCGCACCGCTGCGCACGGGCCCGGCAATGTCGCCCGTGCGCAATTTGTCAGTTGCCTGCAAAAACAGCGGTGGGTAGCGGTCGGCACTGCGCAAACCCAGCTGGCCACCCGATGCGCGCAGTGAGGGCTCAGAAAACTCGTTGACGAGCGCAACAAAGTCGCTACCGGCTCTGGCGCGGTCTGCGGCAGCCTGGGCTTTGGCCTGCAGGGCCGTGACCTGCTCTGGCGTGGCATTTTCAGGCACAGCGACCAAAATTTGTGCCAAATTCAGCTCTATAGCTGCGGCATCATTGTTGCCTTCCTGGTCGCGCAAAAACTGGTCGACATCCGCATCTGTGACTTTGACGCGCGACTCGACCTCACGCTGGCGAAAACGGTTGACCAGCAATTCGTCGCGCAAGCCGTCGCGAAACTTGTCATAGGCCAGGCCGTCAGCCGCCAAGCGTTTGCGCAGCTCTTCGACTGTCAACTGGTTTTGCTGGGCAACACTTAGCTCTGCACTGTTGATGGCGCTTTCTTCTATCCGCAGGCCTGAAAAACGCGCTTCCTGCAACTGCAGCTTGTCGGAAATCAGTCGCTCCAGCACCAGCCTTGCCAGCTCATCGCGCGGTGGCATGGCGGTACCCGCTTGCGTCAGTTGCTGCTCGGTGCGTAGCAAGCTGTTTCGCATTTCGTTATTGGTCACGGGCTCAGAATTGACCACCGCCACAATGAAATCAGCCGAGCGCTGGCGGCCAAACAGGGGGTTGCTGACAGCGGCAGGCGGTGTCGTCAGGCGCAACGGGCCAGTTGACGGGCGCAGCGGTTGGGCTTGGACCAGCAGGCAAGGCAATGCCAGCAACAATACGGCCATGCCGTGGACAAACGCAAAAGGGGCTCGATGGGTATGGCTTTGAATGCAGTGTTTAGTCATAAGTGGTGAAGCGGCTTGGCGCGGTTATTTGGTCACGCAGGAACTGGTAGCGGGGAACATTGGCCTTGAGCGTGTCGAGTGGGTTCACGCCCAGGCGTGAGAAACCGACCAGCTCAAGCTGAAACAAAATACGGGTGTTGGCTGTGGTCACGCCGCTTTGCGAACGCTGCAGCACCACACGGCCGATCCAGCAACAACCATCGTACTCAAGGCCGACGACGGCATCAACCAGTTTTTTGTCCTGAAAGCTGTAATTGAGCCGCCCGACGCCATAGGTGCGTCCGCCGCCCTGGCCGTTGCCAGCGCCCAGGTCTTTGCCCTTGTCGCCCCACAAGTCGTTGATCGGCCAC
>JANMIH010000272.1:0-4269 GCA_031375685.1 Polaromonas sp.
GTGACGCTTTGCAGGCCTTGGCCTTCGAGATTTTGACGCCCATGGATGGCGCGGTCGCGGCCACGGTACAGGCCCGCCTGTGCGCCTTGCTTGCCCGAGCGGCTGGAAGTGCCGGTATGGCCGGCGGCCAGGCCATTGATCTGGCCAGTGTCGGCATGCCCCTTAACTCGGCGCAACTGCACGAGATGCACCGCCTCAAGACCGGTGCCTTGCTGCAAGTCAGCGTGCTGATGGGGGCCTGTTGCGGTAACGCATCTGGCGAGGTGACGGATGCCTTGCGTGACTACGGCGCGGCTGTCGGCCTGGCTTTTCAGGTGGTCGACGACATTCTGGATGTCACGGCTGATTCAGCCACACTGGGCAAAACGGCTGGCAAGGATGCGGCCCAGGACAAACCCACGTTTGTGTCGCTGATGGGCCTTGAGGCGTCCAGACAATACGCCGCACAATTGCTGACACAGGCGCTGACCAGCCTGGACAAAGTCGACAAAACCAGCCCGCATGGCTCGCCAGCTTTGAGGGCATTGGCTGATATGCTGGTGAACAGGCAACATTAAACAATCCGCCCAGACTGCAATGAACACCACGATGACCCCTTTGCTAGACACGATTGAAAGCCCGGCAGACCTGCGCAAACTCCCGCGCGGTCAACTCAAGACACTTAGCGATGAGCTGCGTGCTTACTTGCTGGATGCCGTGTCCAAAACCGGCGGCCACCTAGGCTCTAACCTGGGGACGGTTGAGCTGACGGTGGCGCTGCACTATGTCTTCAATACCCCTGAAGACCGCCTGGTGTGGGACGTCGGCCACCAGACTTACCCCCATAAAATTTTGACCGGCCGAAAAGACCGTATGGGTAGCCTGCGGCAGCTGGGCGGCTTGTCAGGCTTTCCGCGCCGGGACGAAAGCCCTTACGACACCTTTGGCACGGCGCATTCATCGACCTCGATTTCTGCCGCGTTGGGCATGGCGCTGGCTGCCAAACAAAAAGGGGAAGACCGTTATTCGGTGGCCATCATTGGCGACGGTGCCATGAGCGCTGGCATGGCCTTTGAAGCCCTGAACAACGCCGGCATCCAGGACGACTGCAGGATGCTGGTCGTGCTGAACGACAACGACATGAGCATCAGCCCGCCCGTCGGCGCTCTCAACCGCTATTTGGCGCAACTCATGAGTGGCCGCTTTTATGCGTCTGCTCGCAATGTGGGCCGGCAGGTTCTCAGCGTGGCCCCGCCATTGCTTGAATTGGCCAAGCGGCTGGAGAGCCACGCCAAAGGCATGGTGGTTCCCGCCACGCTGTTTGAGAATTTTGGCTTCAACTACATCGGCCCCATTGACGGTCATGACCTGGAATCCCTGGTGCCGACACTGGAGAACATCAGGCAGTTGATGAAAAACGGCTCTGGCCCGCAGTTTTTGCATGTGGTGACCAAAAAAGGGCAGGGCTACAAGCTGGCCGAAGCCGACCCGATTGCCTATCACGGCCCCGGCAAGTTTGACCCAGCCAAGGGCTTGCAAAAAGCCTTGACACCGCCCAAGCAAACCTTCACCCAGGTCTTTGGCACCTGGCTGTGCGACATGGCGGCGCATGATGCGCGGCTGGTCGGCATCACCCCCGCCATGCGTGAAGGCTCGGGCATGGTCGAGTTTCATCAGCGCTTTCCCGAGCGTTACCACGACGTGGGCATTGCCGAGCAGCATGCCATCACTTTTGCCGCCGGCATGGCCTGCGAAGGCTTGAAACCCGTGGTGGCCATTTACTCCACGTTTTTGCAGCGCGGCTATGACCAGCTGGTTCACGATGTGGCACTGCAAAACCTGCCGGTTGTGTTTGCGCTTGACCGCGCTGGCCTGGTCGGTGCAGACGGTGCAACGCATGCTGGCGCCTATGACATTCCGTTTTTGCGCTGTATCCCTAACATGAGCATTGCCTGCCCGGCTGACGAGCGTGAATGCCGTATGCTGCTGAGCAGCGCGTTTGAGCAAAACCACCCGGTGGCCGTGCGCTACCCACGCGGCGCGGGCGCAGGTGTTGCGCCCCAGGCCAATTTGGACGCGCTGCCGTTTGCCAAAGGCGAGGTGCGCCGCGAGGGCAAAACCATCGCCATTCTGGCTTTTGGCACATTGCTTTACCCTGCGCTTGAGGCTGCTGAAAAGCTGGGCGCAACGGTCGTCAACATGCGCTGGGCCAAGCCGCTCGATGTTGATTTGCTGCACCGTGTGGCGGCTACCCACGCTGCGCTGGTCACGGTAGAAGAGGGCGCAATCATGGGCGGTGCGGGCAGTGCGGTGAGCGAGGCGCTGCATGCAGCCGGTTTGCCTAAACCAATGCTGCATCTGGGTTTGCGGGATGAGTTCATCGAGCATGGTGACCCCGCCAAACTGCTCGCCATGCAGGGGCTGGACGCCGCAGGCATTGAAGCGGCCATCATCGCCCGCTTTGGCGAACTGATGGAGACAGCCAAGCCCGTGAAGGTTACGCTCAAGTCAGTGGCCTGATTGCTCAATTGAAGAGAGGAAAGGAAAGGGCGCAAAACCCTTCAGCTTCCCGTCAGCTCTTCAAGGGTAAACCCCGGCGTTTGACTGGCGACGCATTTTTACAATTCCGGGCGTGAGTACCCTCATCCCCATTCCCAACACGTTGCGCAGACGCGGATTGATCAAGCGCGCGGGCATGGCAGGCATGTTGACCGCCTGCGCTGCGCCTGCTGTTCATGCACAGACTGCGGTGCGCTGGCGTCTGGCGTCCAGTTTCCCCAAGTCGCTGGACACCATCTATGGCGGTGCTGAAATTTTTGCCAAACACCTCAAAACGGTGTCAGGGGGGAAGTTTGAGGTGTCGGTTCATGCCGGTGGTGAATTAACGCCCGCTTTTGGCGTGGTTGACGCTGTTCAGCGCGGCACCGTTGAGGCGGTACACACCGCGCCCTACTATTTTTTTGACAAGAACGAAACCTTTGCGATTGGCGGGGCTATTCCTTTTGGTCTGAACAGCCGCCAGATGAGCTCATGGACGTTTCACGGCAATGGCCTGAAGTTGATGCGCGAGTTTTACGCGGGCTACAACATCATCAACTTTGCCTGCGGCAACACAGGTGCGCAAATGGGCGGCTGGTTTCGCAAAGAGATCAAGACGCTTGGCGACATGAAGGGCCTGAAGATGCGCATTGGCGGCTTTGGCGGCAAGGTGCTGGAGCGCCTGGGTTCGGTGCCTCTTAACATTGCCGCCAGCGAGATTTACCAGGCGCTTGAAAAAGGCACGATTGACGCAGCTGAGTGGATAGGCCCCTATGACGACCAAAAACTCGGCTTTAACAAGGTGGCACCCAATTACTACTACCCGGGCTGGTGGGAAGGTGGCACGCAACTGGATCTGTACGTCAATACGAAAGCCTATGCAGCTTTGAGCTCCGAGTTCAAGGGCATGGTCAATGTCGCCAGCATGGCGGCTCATGTCGACATGCAGGCCAAATACGATGCCAGAAACCCAGCCGCACTCAAGCAGCTGGTCAGCGCAGGCGCCAAGCTCAGGCCCTTTCCGGCAGACGTGATGAATGCGGCTTTCAAAGAGTCCATGCAGCTGTACAGCGAACTGTCAGATAAAAACCCGGCATGGGCCAAGGTCTATGCCGACTACGCAAAATTTCGGGGTGAACAAAACCTGTGGTTCCGGTTCACCGAGGCAACTTTTGACCGCTTCATACAGGGGCAGAAGTTATAGCCCTGTCAGGCGTATGTCTTTGTAAAAACTACGGGTAAAAACCGGGTCAGTGTTGAGGAGAACTCTGACAAAATGAGCAATTCAGTTGTGGGTTTAGGCAGGTTCTGAAGAGAGCCCGTCTAAAGTTACGGCGGATCAATGCAGTGTGAAAACTTAAGTTAACCAACCTCTCAGGAGATATTAATGGATCGTCGTTCCCTTATTAAAAATGCCGGCATAGCCGGTGTACTGGCCGCAGGTGTTGCACCCGCAGTGCATGCACAAGAAACCATTCGCTGGCGTCTGGCGTCAAGCTTTCCAAAAGCGCTTGACACCATTTACGGCGCGGCTGAAACCTTCTCCAAAAAGGTCAGCGAAATGTCTGGCGGCAAGTTCCAGATTTCTGTGCACCCAGGCGGTGAGTTGATACCAGCGATTGCCGGCATGGTTGATAACATCCAAAAAGGCACGACCGAGATGGTGCACACCGCACCGTACTACTTCTTTGGTGTGAACGATGCCTTTGCATTGGGTTGCGCAATTCCGTTTGGCCTGAACAGCCGCCAGAT
>JANMIH010000286.1:0-4392 GCA_031375685.1 Polaromonas sp.
TTTGCTAGCCGAACAAGACGAGGAGTGGTTGACCGCCAAAATCTACCTGACGATGAAACACTAAACCACCGACGCGCTCGCGCAACATTCCCGGAACCAACGATCGAAATTTACAGAATAAATGTTGCTTTATCATGAAACCAAACCAACCTTTCAAGCCATACAGGATGCTATTGACGACGTGAATCGTGAACACCATCTAGGACTTTTGCCGCTGAAACCAATCCGTATTGATGAATTTGACACTTGGCGCAGCTACAAAATTACAGACGCCATCATGCAGCAGATCGATGAGTGCGGATTGCTAGTGGCAGACCTGACCTATGGGAACGCAAACGTTTATCACGAAATTGGATATTTGTTTGGGCTCAACACAAATCAGCAGCGCCAACTAACCGCCAACTGCATTTTGATTTGGCACAAAGGTCGCAAAGCACTTAAGGATGAATCTGCAGACAAAATTGAGGCAAACGATGTCCGATTTGATCTCAAAGATTGGAGCGCTATTCGGTTTGAAGAGACCAACGCATTGCGCAAATCACTTGCACAAGCGTTGATAGCGCATTACCTAACTTGATACAGCTATTCGTTGTTGCGCGCTGCAGGAAAATTAACTTCTTCGCTTCTTAAAGCATAGCTGCTCGCGCCCGTATTTATTGATCTACAGGCGGAAAGTAATGAGAAAAGCAGTCCAAAAGGCTAGCACAACCGCGCTTTTGCAGCCTCGTACTCACGACGCAACTGCGCAACGTAATCAGCAGTGCTTTGCACCTTGTCAATCGCACCAATGCCTTGACCGCAGCCCCAGATGTCTTTCCAGGCTTTAGATTTGTCGCCGCCAAAGTTCATTTTGCTGGGGTCGCTGACGGGCAGGTTGTCCGGATCCATGCCTGCAGCGCGAATGGAAGGTGCCAAATAGTTGCCGTGAACGCCCGTGAACAGATTGCTGTACACAATGTCGTCAGAATTGCTGTCAACGATGGCCTGCTTGTAGGCGTCTGACGCGCGAGCCTCGGTGGTGGCAATGAAGGCCGAGCCGATGTAGCCAAAGTCTGCGCCCATGGCTTGCGCAGCCAAAACTGCACCCCCGGTTGAAATAGCGCCCGACAACGCAATCGGGCCATCAAACCACTGGCGGATCTCCTGAATCAGCGCAAACGGGCTTTTCACACCGGCATGGCCGCCTGCACCTGCAGCCACGGCAATCAGGCCGTCTGCGCCCTTTTCAATCGCCTTGCGGGCATGTTTGTTGTTGATGATGTCGTGCAGCACCACACCGCCGTAGCTGTGGGCAGCAGCGTTGATGTCTTCACGCGCGCCCAGGCTGGTGATGATGATGGGCACCTTGTACTTGACGCACATCGCCATGTCATGTTCCAGACGGTCGTTGGACTTGTGCACGATCTGGTTGATGGCAAACGGCGCGGCGGGCTTGTCGGGGTTGGCCTTGTTGTAAGCGGCCAAAGCCTCGGAGATCTCGATCAACCACTCTTCCAGTTGCTCGGCAGGCCGGGCGTTGAGCGCCGGCATGGAGCCAACCACGCCTGCAATGCACTGGGCAATGACGAGTTTGGGATTGCTGATGATGAACAGCGGCGAGCCGATGATGGGCAGCGGCAGGTTATTCAGGGGTGCTGGCAGTTTGGACATAAATTTGGCTTAAAAAAGACTGTTTTAGGGTATCAAATAGGGCTTTAACCCAATGAATACGGGCGTAACAGGCTATTAAAAAAGGAGTTTCACAAATGGATCAAAACGCCTCAAGCGCCAGCGCCGTCACGCAATCTGCACCTTCCACAATGCTGTCGCGCATCCCGGGGGCTTTGGTCAACAGGTGGTCGGCGTAAAAGCGGGCGGTGGTGATTTTGGCTTTCATGAACTCAACGTCTACACCCTTGGCCAGTTGCTCTTGCGCCACCAGCAGTGAGCGGCCCATTTGCCAGCCCGCAACCACATTGCCTGCCAACATCAGGTACGGCACGCTGCCTGCAAACACCGCATTGGGGCTGTTTTTGCCGAAATCGACGACGAACTCGATCACGTCGATCAACGCCAGACGTGCGGCTTTCAGACGCTTGGCCACAGCCAGCGCATCGGCACTGCCATTTTTGACCAACTCGGCTTCCGTCGCTTCAATTTGCACGGCAATCCCTTTGGCGGTCTGGCCGCCGTCGCGCATGGTTTTGCGGCCAATCAGGTCGTTGGCCTGGATGGCAGTGGTGCCTTCATAAATCGTCAAAATTTTGGCATCGCGGTAATACTGCGCTGCACCGGTTTCCTCAATAAAGCCCATGCCGCCGTGGACTTGCACGCCGGTGGATGTGACCTCTAAACTCATTTCGGTGCTGTAGCCTTTGACCAGCGGCACCATGAATTCATAAAACGCCAGGTTTTGCTTGCGCACATCGGCATCAGGATGGTGGTGGCTGGCGTCGTACGCCGCCGCAGCGCCGCTGGCCATGGCGCGGCAGCCTTCGGTATAGGCACGCATGGTCATCAACATGCGCTTGACGTCGGGGTGGTGAATGATGGGCGCGCTGGCCTTGATGGAGCCATCGACCGGGCGGCTTTGCACGCGGTCTTTGGCAAAGCTGACGGCCTTCTGGTACGCACGTTCGGCCACTGCAATGCCCTGCATGCCAACGGCGTAGCGGGCCGAGTTCATCATGATGAACATGTATTCGAGGCCGCGATTTTCCTGCCCAACGATGTAACCCACCGCGCCGCCGTTGTCACCGTATTGCAGCACGGCAGTCGGTGAAGCTTTGATGCCCATCTTGTGCTCAATGCTCACGCAATGCACGTCGTTGCGAGCACCGAGCGTACCGTCTTTACCGACCATGAATTTGGGGACGACAAACAGACTGATGCCCTTGACGCCTTCGGGCGCGCCCGTGACGCGAGCCAATACCAGATGGACGATGTTGTCGGCCATGTCGTGCTCACCATAGGTGATGTAAATCTTGGTACCAAACACTTTGTAGGTGCCGTCAGCCTGTGGCTCGGCGCGCGAACGCACAGCGGCCAGGTCTGAGCCTGCCTGCGGCTCGGTCAGGTTCATGGTGCCGGTCCATTCGCCGCTGACCAGTTTTTCCAGATACGTTGCCTTCAACTCATCGCTGCCGGCTGTCAGCAGCGCTTCAATCGCACCGTCGCTTAGCAATGGGCACAGTGCAAAGCTCATGTTGGCCGAGTTCAACATTTCACCGCAGGCCGCGCCAATGGTTTTGGGCAAGCCCTGGCCGCCATATTCAGCCGGGTGTTGCAACGCCTGCCAGCCGCCTTCAGCGTATTGCTTGAAGGCCTCTTTAAAACCCGGTGTGGTCGTGACCACGCCGTTTTTAAAGCTGGAAGGGTTGATGTCGCCCGCCCAGTTGAGCGGAGCCAGCACGCCTTCATTGAACTTGGCGCATTCTTCAAGCACGGCTTGGGCTGTGTCCAAGCCCGCATCTTCAAAGCCTGGGATTTTGGCGACCTGTTCAATGTCAGCAATGTGCTGAATGTTGAACAGCATGTCTTTGAGGGGGGCTTTGTAGGTCATGTTTTGTCTCTTGATTCGTCAGGATTCGGGGGCATTAACCGCAGAGGCGCAGAGAACGCATAGGTTCGCAGAGTTTTCAAAAATAATTTCTCTGCGCCTCTGCGTTGGAAACTTCGTGATGTTTAAAGCGCAGCCGTCAGCTCAGGCACAGCGGTGAACAAATCAGCCACCAAACCATAGTCAGCCACGCTGAAGATCGGTGCTTCTTCGTCTTTGTTGATGGCAACAATGACCTTGCTGTCCTTCATACCAGCCAGGTGCTGAATAGCGCCTGATATGCCTGCTGCGATGTACAACTGCGGCGCCACAATTTTGCCGGTTTGGCCAACTTGCCAGTCGTTCGGGGCGTAGCCAGCATCTACCGCAGCGCGTGATGCGCCAAGGGCTGCGCCCAACTTGTCAGCCAGCGGCGTCATCACTTCAGTGAACTTTTCACCTGAACCCAAGGCGCGACCACCGGATACGATGATTTTGGCGGCAGTCAATTCAGGCCGGTCGTTTTTGGCAATTTCTGAACTGAGGAAAGTAGTCTTGCCGCTGTCGGCCACGCCTGCCAGCACTTCAACGGTCGCACTTCCGCCGAGGGCGGCAGGGTCAAACCCAGTGGTGCGCACAGTGATGACTTTGGTCGCGTCCAGACTTTGCACAGTAGCAATCGCGTTGCCCGCGTAGATGGGGCGCTCAAAGGTGTCAGGTGCATCGACCTTGGTGATGTCGGAGATTTGACCCACATCGAGTGCTGCTGCAACGCGGGGAGCAATGTTTTTGCCCGAAGCGGTGGCAGGGAACAGAATGTGCGAATAGCTGCTGGCAATCGACAAAATTTGCGCAGCCATGTTTTCAGCCAAACC
>JANMIH010000446.1:0-2363 GCA_031375685.1 Polaromonas sp.
TAGCTCAAGGCAGGAGCGGGGTGCCATTAAAAGCACACATGAGCTGGCCCGTATCGTGGCTGGCGCGGTCAAAACCCGCGAGCCGGGCAAGGACCCAGCAACGCGCACATTTCAGGCTTTTCGGATTTTCATCAACGCCGAACTTGAAGAGCTCACCCAGGCGCTAGCAGCGTCACTTAATATCTTGCAACCTGGAGGCCGTTTGGTCGTGATCAGTTTTCACTCGCTCGAAGACCGCATCGTCAAACAGTTCATCGCCGAGCATTCGCGCGAAGTGTTTGATCGGCGCGCGCCATTTGCTGAGCCCAAAGCGATGCGACTGAAGGCGCTCGGTCGCGTCAAGCCGAGTGATGAAGAAATTGCAGCCAACCCGCGCGCGCGCAGCGCAGTGATGCGCATTGCCGAGCGCACCGGGGTACAGACATGACACGGCTCAATCTTGTTTTGCTGCTGGCTGTTCTTGCTAGCGCACTGTATTTGGTGCGAACCCAGTACGAGTCGCGCAGACTGTATGTGGAGCTTGAAAAAGCCACGGCACTGAACCGCAAACTTGAAGCTGAAAACGAGCGACTGCAAGTTGAAAAGCGTGCGCAGGCCACGCCTTTGCGGGTTGAAAAACTGGCCAAAGACAACCTGCAGATGCGAAGCGTGACGCCAGCCATCACTCAGTACGTGACACAAGCTGGCGGCACAGCAACTGGGGTGGCCAAATGAGCCGAAGTGTGCAGTACACGTCCAGCCCGCTGCTGGCCAGCAAAACACCTGTGTGGCGCAGTAAATTTATTGTGGCTGCGATTGCGTTGGCCTTTACCGGGCTGGCTTGCCGCGCTGTGTATGTCCAGGTACTGGGCAATGAATTTTTCCAGCGTCAGGGGGAGGTCCGTTTTGCCCGCACATTGGAGCTTCCAGCCAATCGGGGCCGGATTCTGGACCGCAATGGTTTGATCCTCGCGTCCAGCGTTCCTGCACCCAGCATTTGGGCGATTCCTGAAGACATCAATGCCAGCAAGCTGCAACTTGTCGAATTGGCCAAATTGCTGGAGATGCCAATTGCAGAGTTGAACAAAAAGCTCGCTGATGAAGACAAGAATTTTGTCTGGATCAAGCGTCAAGTCAATGATGATGTGGCGCAAAAAATAACCGCGCTCGGCATCAAAGGCATTTACCAGCGCAAAGAATACAAGCGCCAATACCCGGAGGGTGAAACCATTGCGCATGTGGTGGGCTTTACCAACATTGAAGACCGTGGCCAGGAGGGCATGGAGCTGGCCTTTAACAAAGAGCTGGGCGGCCGTGCGGGCTCACGTCGCGTCATCAAAGATCGGCTAGGCCGCGTGGTGGAGGACATCCGCGAGCAAGTGCCACCTGTCGATGGCAAAGACTTGCAGCTGTCAATCGATAGCAAGATGCAGTTTGTGGCGTATCAAAAACTGCGCGACGCGGTGATTGCCAATAAAGCTGTTGCGGGCAGTGTGGTGATGCTCGATGCCGTCACAGGCGAGGTTTTGGCGATGGCCAATTACCCAAGCTATGTGCCAGACAAGCGACAAAACATGAGTGGCAATCAGCTGCGTAATCGAGCACTGACAGATACTTTCGAGCCTGGCTCGGTGATGAAGGCATTTACTGTAGGCCTGGCGCTGGAGACGGGCCGCGTGAAACCTGAAACGCAAATTCAAACAGCTCCGGGGCGCATGCAGATCACGGGCTCGACGATTTCTGATGCGCATCCGCATGGGGTACTGACGGTACAGGAAGTGATTCAAAAATCCAGCAATGTGGGCACAGTCAAAATGGCCATGCAAATGCAGCCACGTGAAATGTGGGAAACGTTTTCACAGGCTGGCTTTGGGCAGAAGCCGCAAATCAGCTTCCCGGGCGCGGTGTCGGGCAAGCTGCGACCCTACAAGACATGGCGGCCCATCGAGCAGGCCACCATGTCCTATGGCTATGGTTTGTCGGCATCGCTGTTCCAGATGGCGCGCGCCTACACGGTGTTCGGTCACGACGGTCAAATCATCGATGCAACCTTGCTGAGAAGAGATGAGCCTGCAGCGGGTGTGCAGGTTTTCTCGCCCAAGACAGCTTCGGAAGTTCGAAAAATGCTGCAGATGGCGGCTGGCCCTGGCGGTACAGGCCAAAAGGCACAAACGCTGGGCTATTCGGTGGGGGGCAAATCGGGGACGGCCTACAAACAGGTGGGTAAAAGTTATGGCACTGACAAAGACAGAAAGTACCGTGGCTGGTTTGTGGGCATGGCCCCGATTGACACGCCGCGGGTGATCGTGGCAGTGATGATTGACGAGCCACGAGCCGGTAAATACTACGGCGGCGAAGTAGCCGCACCGGTTTTCAGTGAACTG
>JANMIH010000453.1:0-4898 GCA_031375685.1 Polaromonas sp.
AACAGCACGGCCAACATCACGAACGGCAAAACCATCGGCAAGGTGATGAGCTTTCCAACTTACAGCACAGCCTTGAGCTTCTCGAAAGCTGCCTCGAGCAATCTGAAGTTTCGTTTTTGGATGGTCACGGCGACATTCCTCTGCCTGATCGAACAAAACTCGAATATGAATTTCCGGCGTCGAGATTTCCTGCTCTGAGTATCTGTGATTTTGATTTGTATGAACTTGTAAAGGAAGTGATGGAATCAATGAAGTCGACACCTGGTGCAAAATTGGTGCAATGACGTAGATAAATGAAGACGAATGAAATAAAATGTAGTTGATAAACAGCTTTAAAAATCAAGGAGCTTGTAGTAAACTGAAGCACAGAAATTGTCCTTCTCTTCGACTTTTAATCCGTTTGTCGTGGGTTCGACCCCCGCAGGTCCCACCAGAATTTAAAAAGCGCCTGATGGCAACATCAGGCGCTTTTTTGGTTTTTGGCTGACCCAACCTAGCCTGAATACCCCAACCTTGGCATGTCAAGCTGGGCTTGCTGCGCTACCCGAATGCAGTCTTTCATGTGTTCTTCACCCAAATAGCGGATGGCGGCGTAGCCCACCGTGGCGGCGACGATTTGGCCCGCAAACGGCACGTATTTGGCCAATTGTTTGGTCGTCAGGCGCATCCCGATGGTGGTGGCCGCTTTGATGACGAGGTCTTTGCTGATCAGCTTGCCAATCAGGACGGAGCCCACCAGCGTCACAGCTTTTTGCACCTGCTCACGTTTTTTCGGGTTCAGGCTGTCAAGTTGCTCGGGCGTGAGGCCAAACTCCCGGTTGATCTCGGGAATCAGTTTGGACAGCATGGCCGCATCAACAGCCCAGTCCAGCCCCGGCACAGGCACAGCACTGACAGCGCCAGCCAGCAGGGCGCGTTTGTGCAACATTTTGCGGCTGCGTTTGACGGCGTCCTGCAGGGCAGTGTCATTAGCGGCCATGTTCAAGGCTGTTGGCATGCTCAAATCTCCTTTGCGATTGACTCTACACCGTCGCCGTTTCAATCTGCTCGGTCAGCTCTAACCACCGTTCTTCCAATGTGCCTATTTCGGCATCCACTGCTTTCAGGCGTTTGCCGACTTGCGCCAGCTCGGCCGGGGCTTTGGTGTTGGCCAAATGGGTTAGAAGGGTGTCTTTTTCAAGGTTCAAGGCCTGCATTTGGCTGTCAATTTTGTCCAGTTCCTTACGCAAAGGCTTTGAGGCGCTGTTTGAACCTGTTTTAGGGCTTTTTTGAGCCTCAAAAGTGCCTTTTAAGCCCTGTTTATGGGCGTGACCAGCTTCCTTTTCAATAGCAACTTTAGCCACAGGCGCTGGCGCTGCACTGGCTTTTTTGGCGTCTTCACGCATCTTTTTGGCGTGGTCGAGCAAATACTTCTGGTAATCGTCCAGGTCGCCATCAAACGGCGTGACACCGCCTTTGGACACCATCCAGAATTCGTCGCACACCGCACGCAGCAGCGCACGATCATGGCTGACCAGCATCACGGTGCCTTCAAACTCATTGAGCGCCATGCTCAGCGCCTCACGGGTGGCCAAATCCAGGTGGTTGGTGGGCTCGTCCAGCAGCAGCAGGTTGGGGCGCTGCCAGACGATCATGCACAGCACCAGCCGCGCCTTTTCGCCACCACTCATGCTGCCCACGGCCTGCTTGACCATGTCTCCGCCAAAGTTGAAATTGCCCAAAAAGCTGCGCAGGTCCTGCTCGCGCGTCGGCTGGTTGCCGATCTTGCCAGCGGCGGTGACTTCTTTGACCAGCCGGATCATGTGCTCCAGCGGGTTATCGTTCAAGTGCAGCACGTCCAGTTCTTGCTGTGCAAAGTAGCCAATGTTCAGGCCTTTGCCTTCCGTCATGTCGCCACTGATGGGCGCCAGGGCGCGCGCCACGGTCTTCACCAGGGTAGATTTGCCCTGGCCGTTGGCGCCCAAGATGCCAATGCGCTGGCCTGCCAGAACCGATTTGCTGACGTTCTGCACAATCACCGTGGGCTGTGTGCCCTCGGGCGCGTCCTCAGGTGCGGGGTAGCCAAAAAATGCGTTTTGCATCGACAGCATCGGGTTGGGCAAGTTAGCCGGCTCTTTGAACTCAAAGGTAAAGTCGGCCTCCGCCAGCAGCGGGGCGATTTTTTCCATGCGGTCAAGGGCCTTGACCCGGCTTTGCGCCTGCTTCGCCTTGCTGGCCTTGGCTTTAAAACGGGCAATGAACTTTTGCAGGTGGGCAATTTTGTCCTGCTGCTTGCTGAAAGCGGTTTGCTGCAGCGCCATCTGTTCACTGCGCAAGTCCTCAAACTTGCTGTAATTGCCGCCGTAACGGGTCAGCTTGGCGCTTTCAATGTGGACCGTCACGTCGGTCACGGCATCTAAAAACTCCCGGTCATGGCTGATCACCAGCATCGTGCCCTGGTAGCGCTTGAGCCAGGCCTCCAGCCACACCAACGCGTCCAGGTCCAGGTGGTTGGTGGGCTCGTCCAGCAGCAGCAGGTCTGACGGGCACATCAACGCGCGCGCCAGTTGCAGCCGCATGCGCCAGCCGCCTGAAAAGCTGTTGACCGGGTTGTCAAGCTCGGAGACCTTGAAGCCCAGGCCCAAAATGAGCGCTTGCGCCCGCGCCTTGGCATCGTGCTCACCCGCGTCGTACAGCTCCATGTAGGCGTGCGCCATGCGGTCGCCGTCGCCGCTTTCTTCACTGGCTGCCACTTCAGCCTGCGCAGCCAGCAGCACAATGTCGCCTTCGATCACGTAGTCGGTGGCGCTTTGCTCGGTTTCTGGCATGTCCTGGGCAACCTGTGCCATACGCCATTGGGTGGGGATAAAAAACTCGCCCCCGTCTTCGTGCAGCGTGCCGTTGAGCATGGCAAACAGTGACGACTTGCCCGCGCCATTGCGCCCCACCAGGCCAATGTTTTCACCGGGGTTCAGGGTGACAGACGCGCTGTCAAGAATCACTTTGGCACCGCGACGCAGTACCACGTTTTTAAGGGTAATCATTTCTCAAACAGTCTAGAAAATGGACGCAAACAGGCATCCAGAAAACGCGAATCAGAGCTTATTGCAGTTGCTGCCGGGTCAAAAGCAACACCTGGTCTGGACCACCGCTTGTCTCGAACCACAAGGGCTCTAACGATGGGAAGGCGCGATCGAAGTTGTCGCGCTCGTTGCCAATTTCCAGCATCAATACCGCATTTTCGCTCATATGTGCCGCTGCCGTTAGTAGCAGCTGCCGAATAAAGTCCATGCCGTCTGTGCCGCTGGCCAAAGCAAGCGCAGGTTCAGCCTTGAATTCAGCAGGTAACGCTGCCATGGTGGTGGCGTTGACGTAAGGCGGGTTGCACAAAATCAGGTCATACGGGCCAGTGCAAGCGTTCAGACCATCAGATTCGATCAGCGCGATGCGCTTGTCCATGCCGTGCTTGTCAACGTTGATCCTGGCAACAGCCAGCGCGTCAGAACTGACATCCGCCGCGTCAATCACCACATCCGGGTAGGCCATTGCAGCCAATACCGCCAGGCTGCCATTGCCCGTACAAAGGTCCAATACCCGGTAGGTACTTTCATTCAGCCACGGGTCAATGCTCTCATCCACGATCAGTTCGGCAATGAACGAACGCGGAATGATCACCCGTTCATCCACATAAAACGGCACACCCACCAGCCAGGCTTCATTGGTCAGGTAGGCCAGCGGCTTGCGGGTTTCTATTCTCGCTCTTAAAAGAGAAGCTACTTGCGCCTGATTTTGTTGGTCTACAGGCTGATTTGATACTGAATCCAGCGCATCCAGCGGCAAACTCAGACGCCACAGCACCAGCCAGGCGGCTTCGTCAAAGGCGTTGAGTGTGCCCTGGCCAAAGCCGTTGGCCAGGCTCAGCCCCGCAGCTTCCAGCTGGGCGGCTGTGTCTTCAATCAGCTCTATAACTGTCAGGGGTTCGGTCAATGCTTCACGTCCAGCGTGATTTCAGTGAATGACGGCTCGTCATCCGGGTCTTCTTCCGGCTCGGCGGCGGCTTTGGTGGCGGCGTGAAAGTCGTTTTCCAGACGCCACATCAAATTGGTCGGTGAGTCAGCGTGCAAGATGCCTTCCTTGCGGGTGACCACACCGTCAGCAATCATTTTGGCGATGTCCAGCTCAAAAGTCTGCGAGCCTTCCGCCATTGATTTTTCCATCGCTTCTTTGACACCTGAAAAGTCACCCTTTTCAATCAACTCGGCAATCAGTTTGGTGTTCAGCATCACCTCAACGGCTGGCGCGCGGCTACCCGCGACGGTGCGCAGCAGGCGCTGCGAGACAATCGCCTTGAGGGCAGCGGCCAGGTCGCCCAGCATGGTGCTGCGCACTTCCACCGGGTAAAAGCTCAAGATCCGGTTCAGTGCCTGGTAACTGTTGTTGGCGTGCATGGTGGCCAGGCACAGGTGGCCAGACTGGGCGTAGGCGATGGCGGCGGACATGGTTTCACGGTCGCGGATTTCACCAATCAAAATCACATCAGGTGCTTGGCGCAAGGCGTTTTTCAGGGCGGTTTGCAGCGACTGCGTGTCACTGCCAACTTCGCGCTGGTTCACCACAGATTTTTTGTTGGTGAACAAGAACTCCACCGGGTCTTCAATCGTCAGGATATGCCCCAGGGTGGTCGCGTTGCGGTGGTCCATCATGGCCGCCAGTGTGGTGCTCTTGCCAGCGCCGGTGGCACCGACCATCAGCAGCAGCCCGCGCTTTTCCATGATCAGATCAGCCAGAATGGGCGGCACGTTCAGGCTTTCCAGCGGTGGTATTTCACTTGGAATAAAGCGAATCACCCCTGCATAGCTACCGCGTTGCCTGAAACCACTGATGCGAAAGTTGCCCACACCCGCCAGCGGCAAGGCCAT
>JANMIH010000361.1:0-5192 GCA_031375685.1 Polaromonas sp.
ATGGAGCATCAGCCGCTTCAAAGGTCTGGGCGAAATGAATGCGGAACAATTGTGGGAAACGACACTCAATCCAGATACCCGCCGCCTGTTGCCTGTACAACTTGGTAATCAGAGCTTTCTAGAAACTGAGGTTCTGATCACCAAACTGATGGGCAAAGGCGAAGCTGCGGCACGCCGTGAACTCATGGAACTGCACGGCGATGCCGTAGAAATTGACGTCTGATGCCATTTGCCCTGTCTGCTTTTAAAAATCGAATCGCTTCTGTATGGGTGGCCCTGTTGCTTGGCATGTTCGCGCTGCCAGCCGTGGCCGACGTGTGGGGCTACATTGATGCCAAAGGCGTGGCGCATTTTTCAACTGAAAAGCTGGACGAGCGTTACGAGCTGTTTTTCAAGGGTGGCGACAGCTTCTCGACCGACAAATCCGCCCTCAAGCCCGTGAGCAAAAATACCAGTGCTTACGCAGCGCCTGCTGGCAGCGCCCATGCGCCCACCAAGCTGCTGGCCTACTTTGACGTGTCGCCCAACTACAAGGCGGTCAAGCATTTGCTCAAAGACGCGGCACAAACCCACGTTATTGACTATGAATTGCTTCAGGCCCTGATCGCCACAGAGTCCGGTTTCGATACTTTTGCCGTGTCTCCCAAAGGTGCGGTGGGTTTGATGCAATTGATGCCGCCCACGGCAGAACGTTATGGCGTCAGAGCCGACAAGACATCACCGATTGAAAAGAAACTGACCGACCCGAAGACCAATATCAGGGCTGGTTCAACTTATTTGCGTGACCTGATCAAAATGTTTCCTGGCCAGCTGGAACTGGCCGTTGCCGCTTACAACGCGGGTGAGGGAGCGGTTCAGCGTGCAGGCAACAAAATACCCAATTACCCTGAAACCAAAAATTACGTCAAAACCGTGATGCAGCTTTACGGCCATTTGAAGCCTCCAGATGTGGTGCTTGAGGCGCGCAGAACCTCTGGCCGGGTGCGCATGGAGATGATGGGCGGCACGTCCAGCGTGCCAGGGCGTAACAACATGGTGCCCGCACTCATCGCGCCCACACTCGTCGCGCAGAAGCCAGTGGCGCAGCCAAGCCTGCTCGACTAGCCGCCTTTCACAACTTTTTTTGTAGCCATGGATCTTTTTACCGCAGAGCCTGCCCCCGGCAGCCCTGAGTCTGCCGACCAGGATTCGCTTTCAGCCTACGCCCAGCGCGCTTACCTTGAGTACGCTTTAAGCGTCGTCAAAGGCCGTGCGTTGCCCGACGCCTGCGACGGCCAGAAGCCGGTACAGCGACGCATTTTGTACAGCATGTCGCGCATGGGCCTGGGCTTTGGTGGCGCCAACGGTGCAACAGGTGCCAAACCGGTTAAAAGCGCCCGCGTGGTCGGCGACGTGCTGGGCAAGTACCACCCGCATGGCGACAGCGCCGCATACGACGCGATGGTGCGCATGGCGCAAGACTTCAGCCAGCGCTACCCACTGGTGGATGGCCAGGGCAACTTTGGTAGCCGGGACGGCGACAGCGCAGCCGCCATGCGCTACACCGAAGCGCGCCTGGCCCGAATCACCAGCCTGCTGCTGGATGAGCTGGACGAGGGCACGGTGGACTTTATTCCCAACTACGACGGCTCGTTTGAGGAGCCCCGCCAGTTGCCTGCCCGCCTCCCGTTCACACTGCTCAATGGTGCCAGCGGCATTGCAGTCGGCCTGGCCACTGAAATCCCCAGCCATAACCTGCGCGAGGTGGCTGATGCCTGCATCGCCCTGATCAAATCGCCCAAGCTGCCAGACGACGAGCTGTACAGCATCATTGCCGGACCTGACTACCCTGGCGGTGGGCAAATCATCTCCGCCGCTGCTGAAATCGCAGCGGCCTACACCACGGGCCGTGGCTCCCTCAAGGTGCGCGCCCGAAGGAAGGTTGAGGACCTGGCGCGCGGCCAATGGCAACTGGTGGTCACTGAGTTGCCAATAGGCGTCAGTACGCAAAAGGTGCTGGAAGAAATTGAAGAGCTGACCAACCCGAAAATCAAGGCAGGTAAAAAAGCACTCGGCGTTGAGCAATTGCAGCTCAAGCAAACCCTGTTGGCCGTTCTGGACGTGGTGCGTGACGAATCCGGCAAAGAAGCCGCCGTGCGCTTGGTCTTTGAACCCAAAACCAGCCGCATCGAACAAAGCGAGCTCATCACTACGCTGCTGGCGCACACCAGCCTGGAGAGTTCATCGCCTATCAATCTGACCATGATTGGCCTGGACGGAAGGCCCGCACAAAAGTCACTAAGGCAGATGTTGACGGAGTGGATTGACTTCAGGCAAACCACCATTGCTCGCCGCTCACAGCACCGCCTGACCAAGGTGCTGGACCGCATCCATATTCTGGAAGGCCGTGCGCTGGTGCTGCTAAACATTGACGAGGTGATTGCCATCATCCGCCAGTCAGACGAGCCCAAAGCGGCGCTGATTGAACGCTTCAACTTAAGCGACCGGCAAGCTGAAGATATTCTGGAAATCCGCCTGCGCCAGCTCGCACGGCTGGAAGCTATCAAGATTGAACAAGAGCTTAAAACCCTGCGTGAAGAGCAAGGCAAACTTGAAGAAATCCTGGGTAACCCAACGGCTCTCAAGCGCTTGATGGTCAAGGAAATTGAAGCGGACGCCAAACAGTTTGCGGACCCGCGCCGCACGCTGATCCAGGCCGAGAAAAAAGCCGTGCTGGAAGTCAAGGTACTCGACGAGCCAGTCACAGTGGTCGTCAGCAGCAAAGGCTGGATACGCGCACGCACTGGCCACGGCCACGATGCAGCCAGCTTTGCATTCAAGGAAGGCGATGGCCTGTACGGCTGCTTTGAATGCCGCACGGTCGATACGCTGTTGGTGTTTGGCAGCGCGGCAAAGGGCACAGGGCGCGTCTATTCAGTGGCCGTGTCGCTGTTGCCCGGCGCACGCGGTGACGGCCAGCCCATCACCACGCTGATTGAGCTGGAGTCCGGCACGCAACCCTTGTATTATTTTGCAGGGCCTGCCAACGCAACGCTGCTGTTGTCCAGCAGCGGCGGCTACGGTTTTTTAGCCACGGTTGAGACCATGACGTCCCGTCCTAAGGCGGGTAAAGCCTTCATCAGTTGTGCCGAGGGCGAAACGGTTTGCAAGCCGTCCCATACATCAGGCACATCCGGCAGCACGCCGCTCAACCCGGCCACCCACGTGGCCTGCGCATCCACCGCAGGGCGCATCCTGACGTTTGAGATCACAGAGCTCAAACAGATGGCAGGCGGCGGGCGCGGCCTGATGCTGATTGACCTGGACGACAAAGACACCCTGGCAGGCGCAGGCGCCTACACCCGCAGCGTGCGCATTGACGGCATTGGCCGCGGCGGCAAAGCACGAGATGAAACGCTGGAGATCCGCAGCCTGAACAATGCCAGAGCTGCGCGGGCGCGCAAAGGCAAGGCAGCAGATTTGGGCTTCAAACCGACGTCTGTGAGCCGAATTGAGTGATTTTTAGGCGTTTTTAACCATAAAAAGTGCCTGAAAGCCAATAGATACGGGCGCAAGCAGCTCCTGATTGTGTAGCATGTGGTAACCGTGCCCAGATTGTCTGTTGCCAGCGCCCTTGGGGCAAGGTCGATGCTGATGCGCAAGCGCCCAACAGCCAGCACCCAGCCTTGTCCAACGAGGTATGAGCCTGAACGGCGCGTGTATTTCCACCCAGGAATGAGCCCAAAGCGACTCCAGTAGTCGGCACAATTGCCAGCAGGTTGATCATCCAAGGATGGTGATCAACATGAACGAAACAAAGCTGCGCACGATTGCGCAACTGCAGGACTTTTTCACGGCAACGCCCGCCGTCAGTTTCAGCGGTATTGGCGAGAGGGGCGACAACGAAAGATACGCGCATATCAGCCGTGTGCTTAAGCGCTTTGACTACCCGCACCGTACAAAGGCCGAGCGTGGTGTGGTGCTGGCCTACCTACAGCACACCAGCGGCTACAGCCGCGCCCAGACCAAACGGCTGGTGGCACGCTGGCATTTAAATCGGCTCGCCCAGGTGCCACTGACCAAGCGCTACCATGCCCCATCAGCACCCTTTGCCCGCAAGTACACAGCCAGCGATATCGACCTGCTCGTGGAGATGGATCGGGCCAATGAAGATGTCTGCGGTCCAGCCATCGTGCATCTGTTCAAACGCGCCTACAACACCTATGGCGACAAGCGCTATGAACGCCTAGCATACCTGTCTGCATCGCACCTGTACAACCTGCGCAAAAGCAATGGCTATCAGGCCTTGCGCGTCACCCTGACCAAGACCCGAGCAGTCTGCAACCCCATTGGTGTACGCAAGGCACCACGTCCCAACGGACGCGCTGGCTGGGTGCGTATTGACAGCGTTCATCAAGGGGACCTGGACGGCATCAAGGGCGTCTATCACATCACCTGCGTGGACGCGGTGAGCCAGTGGCAGGTAGAGGCTTGTGTAGAGGGCATCAGCGAGGCCTTTTTGCTGCCCGTGCTGGAATTTATCCTGAGTCAGTTCTCGTTTGCAATCAAAGGATTCCACTCTGACAACGGCTCGGAGTATGTCAACAAAAAAGTGGCTGAACTGCTCAACAAACTGAACATCGAGCAGACCAAGTCACGCGCACGTCAGAGCAACGACAACGCCCTAGCCGAGAGCAAGAACAACAGCGTGGTCAGGAAACACATGGGCTACAGCCACATCCCGCAAAAGTTTGCCAAACCGATTAACGAGTTCTTCGCCAACACCTTCAACTCATGGCTCAATATGCACAGGCCATGCCTGTTCGCCACCGAGGTGGTGAGCGACAAAGGCAAGATCAAAAAAGTCTACAAACACGCCGATGTGAAGACACCGCTGGAGTGTCTGGAAAAGCTCAGCAAGAAGCGGTTGGTGACGTTCAAAAAAGGCATCACGCTCAAAGCCTTGCAGGCCCAATCCCGCCAGAAAACTGATCTTCAGGCGGCCCAGGAAATGCAGGCAGCCACGGCCGCATTGTTTGCCATGTTCAACGAGCCTGAGGTCAAAAAGCGGGCTTGAAATTGAGGCCAGGCAAGCCAGCAGAGTCTGGGCTCTTGCAAAGGCATCTTGGTCGCACGCTGTGTGGTCTGAGAGCAGGATCATGCATGAGTACATGGCACGATCGGGGGGCCAGCCGGCGGCCCTGGCAGGGTCC
>JANMIH010000385.1:0-2700 GCA_031375685.1 Polaromonas sp.
ACAAATCTGGTTTCTGCTTCATCTCGTCGGTCACGACTGGGATTTGAATCTGCGCGCCACCGATCACCCCGAATTCGACGCCTGGCGCTGGAACGACTACTGGGTGCCGCTCGATGTGGAGGTTGAATTTAAACGCGGCGTCTATGAAATGGCCCTGCTGGAGCTGGCCAGGTTTGTGCCGCATCTGGAGTTCAGGCCTGGGAGCCATGACCGTGCTGAACGAGAAGACAGCCGGCCCGATTTGAGGAAACATGCGCCGCATGACCATTCAGCCGGGGCAGGCCACTTTCTCAGCCGTTCGGGCGCATTGCTTGAGCTGCCGCCCGGCGCGACGTTTGAGCCTGACCCCCGAACCAGCGCGCCCGTCTTTAAAAATCTGGAGTCTTCATGATGCGTATGTTTCGTACACCCAGGGTTGGTGGCTGGCTGCTTTTGGGTCTGCTGATGACCAGCATGGCGCATGCCCAAATCCTGAGCGATCCCGCCGACTGGAAGGAAACAGACGTGCCGCCGCCTCCCTCCTACGACATGAACAAGTTGCTGACCTTTGAAGTCACACGCTCATCTCCGCTGGTGTACGGCGTTGACCCGGCGTCGTTCAGCATTTCACAAAGCGACGGCATCGTGCGTTACGTGGTGGTAGCTACCAGCGCTGGCGGGGCTAAAAATGTGATTTATGAGGGGCTGCGTTGCGCCACAGGGGAGGTCAGAACCTATGCGCGCGCCAAACCCGATGGCACCTGGGTGCCGGTGGCCAATTCTGAATGGAAATCAGCGTTCGACCTTTCGCTGCCGCGGCATTCACTGCGCTTTGCCAAGATTGCCGCTTGCCAGAATGCAGCACCCGTCAGCAGCGTGGCTGAGCTGGTGCGAAGACTGAAACGCCCCAGCATTGAATAACGCATCCCTAGCGCGTCAGCACCAGATTGGTCCGGTGAACCATCTCCGGCTCACCGGTGTAGCCCAGCAGCTTTTCAAATTCACTCGACGCTTTGCGGCAAATCTGGCGCGCCTCGGTACTTGAATAATTAGCCAGCCCGCGTGCTATTTCAAGGCCTTCAGGGCTCTTGATGGCAATCACATCACCGCGTGAAAACTCGCCCTGCACAGCCGTCATGCCAATCGGCAACAGGCTTTTGCCCTCCCCCGCCACCTTGGCTGCCGCACCTGCATCAACCGTGACGGAACCGCGCATTTGCAGGTGGTCGGCCATCCATTGTTTGCGTGCCTGATTTTTGGCAGTTTGCGCCACCAGCAGCGTGCCGATGGCTTCGCCCTGCGTCAGGCGCAGCAGCACTGAGGGCTCACGCCCCCAGGCAATCACGGTGCTGGCACCCGAGCCCGCCGCCCGCTTGGCCGCCAGGATTTTGGTGATCATGCCGCCGCTGCCAATGCTGGAGCCTGCGCCGCCAGCCATGGCTTCGAGTGCCGCATCACCCGCCTTGCCGACACTGACGAATTGTGCGTTCACGTCCTTGCGCGGGTCCGCGCTGAACAGGCCCTTTTGATCGGTCAGGATGATGAGCGCATCAGCATCGACCAGATTGGCCACCAGCGCGCCCAGCGTGTCGTTGTCGCCAAACTTGATCTCGTCGTTGACGACGGTGTCGTTTTCATTGATAACAGGCACAACGCCAAAGCTGAGCAGTGCCAGTAATGTGGAACGGGCATTCAGGTAACGCTCACGGTCGGCCAGGTCGGCGTGCGTCAGCAATACCTGGGCGCTGCCAATACCGTTTTCACGCAGCTTGGTTTCATACATCTGCACCAGCCCCATTTGGCCAACAGCCGCTGCGGCTTGTAGCTCGTGAATCGCTTTGGGGCGTGTGGCCCAGCCTAGCCGCTTCATGCCTTCAGCAATGGCACCGCTGCTGACCATGATGACTTCGCGCCCACCCTTGGCCAACGCGGCCAGTTGCTCACACCACTGGCCAATCGCTTCCGCGTCCAGCCCCCGCCCTTCATTGGTGACCAGGCTGGAGCCGACCTTGACCACAATGCGCTTGGCATTGAGCAGGACGCTGGAGACTGGTATTGGATACATTTTGGGTATGTTTTAGGGGTTTAGTCCATTGAATACGGGCGCAAGCAGCTATTAAATGAATAGCGAAGGATTTACTCTGGCGGGAGCACCACAAAGCGTGGATCGACTTCTTCTGCAGGCTGCTCGCTTTTTTGCACTTTCTTGACATGCTGATAAATCGTCTTGATCAGCTGTTCGCAGCCTTCACGTGTCAGGGCTGATATTTCAAACACCGGGCCTTTGAACTTGAAGCGCTTGACGAAATCTTTGACGATTTCCGCGCGCTTGTCGTTGTCAACCATGTCCAGCTTGTTGAGCACCAGCCAGCGCGGTTTTTTATACAGCGCGTCATCGTATTTCTTCAGCTCGCCGACAATCGCCTTGGCCTGCGCCACCGGGTCAACGCCTTCGTCAAACGGGGCCAGGTCCACAATATGCAGCAACAGGCGGGTGCGCTCCAGGTGGCGCAAAAAGAGGTGACCCAGGCCAGCGCCTTCGGATGCTCCTTCAATCAGGCCAGGCAGGTCGGCCACCACAAAGCTTTGCTCCGGCCCGACACGCACCACGCCCAGGTTGGGATGCAGGGTGGTGAAGGGGTAGTCGGCAATGCGCGGCCTCGCGTTGGACACGGCGGTGATAAAGGTGGATTTCCCCGCGTTGGGCATGCCCAGCAAACC
>JANMIH010000390.1:0-1656 GCA_031375685.1 Polaromonas sp.
CAAATCGGCGTTTAGCCCAATGAATACGGGCGCAAGCAGCTACTAATTTAATAGTGCAGCTTCTTCCCGCAAATCCATCACTTAGGCATGATCACGGTGTCAATGGCGTGGATCACGCCGTTGCTTGCGGCCACGTCAGCGGCAACAACTTTTGCGCCGTTAACGGTCACGCCGCCAGTGGTCGCCAGGGTCACGTCGCTGCCTTGCACGGTTTTGACCATGCCTGGCTTGACGTCTTTGGCCATGACTTTGCCCGACACCACGTGGTACGTCAGCACTTTGGTCAAAGCGGCTTTGTCTTTCAGCAGGCCGTCCAGTGTTGCTTTCGGAATTTTGGCGAAGGCTTCGTCAGTCGGGGCAAACACGGTGAACGGGCCGGCGCCTTTGAGCGTGTCGACCAGGCCAGCGGCCTGAATGGCGGCAACCAGGGTTTTGAAGTTGCCAGCCTTGACAGCGGTGTCAACGATGTCAGCGGCGTGTGCAGAAATGGCCATGCCAGCGGTCAGTGCCAAAGCGATCAGTGATTTTTTCATGATGACGTCCTATTCAGGTGAGTTTTAAAGCACACCAAAAGCTGGTGTGGGTGGACTATATGAGCTGAATAGTATCTTTGTAAACTGTAAGGTCTTTATATATACCGCTCGGTAACATTTTAAAGCAATTGAAACTTTTCGGGCCGTTGCGCTGACACGCTGATGCAGCTCGCAGGCTTGAAAAACAGCTGCTCGTTTTTGTGGGCATAGCCCAGCGGGTTGGCCACCACGCGGCAGCCGCCTGCTGTGTAGTCGACCGGGCAATGCAAATGACCGTGCAGCCAAAGCTGCGCCTGGGGCAGCAAATCATCGAGCGCATTGCAAAAGCCAGCCGTGCCGGGGGTGACCCCATAACGCGGGTCTGCGCTGCGCAAACTGGGCGCGAAGTGAGTTACCACTACCGTCGCACCATCGAAGCTGCTTGCCAGTGCTTCCCTTAGCCAGGCCTGGCTTTGCAAGCCCAACGCGCGCACGCCTTCGGCCAGCATGGGCTGGCCAGCGACCAGCGCATGGTTTTTCTTCAGGGCAAAGTTGGCCGCCCGAAAGGCTTTGTCGCGTGCCGCCAGTTGCTGGCCTAACGTGACAGAGCCCGTGCTTTGGCTAACCGCGACATGGGTGGATGTCAGCGCGTCAAAGTCGGTCCAGAGCGTGCAGCCGACAAATCGAACACCCTTGATGAGCGCTACCTCTCGCTCCAGCCAAATGAAGCCGAGCCGCCGGCACACCTCTTGAAGGCGGGCATGGGCCGCGTCAAACTCCTGGCCGTCGTACTCATGGTTGCCGGGCACCAGCACCACCGGGCACGGCCAATTGGCAAAGCGGCCCAACCCAAAGTCGGCAATGCCCAGTCGGGTGAGCGAAGAGTCGGTTTGGTAAGACCCGATATCACCCGCCAGCACCAGCACGTCCGCACCCGGCGCAGGTTGAGGCACGAAGTGCGGATTGGATTCAAGATGAAGGTCGGACAGGAGCTGAATGTTCACACCCCGATTGTGGCTGATGAACGCATACTCATACGGTTATGCGTTTTATGCATTGCCTCAAGACGATTGTAGACTTGCGCATCTAGGGAAAACCCTTATATTCAATTCACCGTAACTTTTAGCGCTGTCCGATTTAACTC
>JANMIH010000457.1:0-3475 GCA_031375685.1 Polaromonas sp.
CGACCATCCAGACGTCGAGGTCGGCACGCGGCACGACCTGGTTGTAATGCACGTTAAAGCCGTGGGCAAACACCAGCGATGCGCCCTGCTTGGCATGCGGCTCGACATTGTTTTTGTACACGCCAGCGATGTCTTCATCGGGCAGCAAAATCATCACCACGTCAGCGGCTTTGACAGCGTCATTGACTTCATGCACCGAAAGGCCAGCCTTGACGGCTTTGTCCCACGATGCGCCGCCTTTGCGCAGACCGACAACGATTTTCACGCCGCTGTCGTTCAGATTTTTCGCGTGGGCGTGGCCCTGGCTACCGTAACCAATGATGGCCACCGTCTTGCCTTTGATCAGGCTCAGGTCGCAGTCTTTGTCGTAATAAACTTTCATCTTTTTCTCCTAAATAATCACTAAAAATAAAACAGCCAGGGAACTTCAAATACTCAATGTCTAGACGCGCAAAATGCGTTCACCGCGCCCAATACCGCTGGAGCCCGTGCGTACGGTCTCCAAAATCGCAGTGCGGTCAATGGCTTCTAAAAACGCATCGTTTTTGTGTTGGTCGCAGCGCGATTTTGGAAACGGTACGCACCGGTTCCAGCGGCATTGGGCGCGGTGAACGCATCCTAAGAGTCTAAATTTATTAGTTTTAACCAGGAGAAAAAGATGAAAGTTTATTACGACAAAGACTGCGACCTGAGCCTGATCAAAGGCAAGACGGTGGCCATCATTGGTTACGGTAGCCAGGGCCACGCCCACGCGCAAAACCTGAACGACAGCGGCGTGAAAGTTGTTGTCGGCCTGCGCAAAAATGGCGCGTCATGGAGCAAGGCTGAAAAAGCTGGCTTGTCTGTGCATGAAGTCAACGACGCCGTCAAAGCCGCCGATGTGGTGATGATTTTGTTGCCTGATGAAGACATTGCTGGCGTCTATAAAAACAACGTTGAGCCACATGCCAAGCAGGGCGCGTCGCTGGTGTTTGCCCACGGCTTTAACGTGCATTACAACCAGGTCGTGCCGCGTGCTGACCTGGACGTGTGGATGGTCGCGCCCAAGGCCCCTGGCCACACGGTGCGCAACACTTACACCCAGGGTGGCGGCGTGCCGCACCTGGTCGCCATCCATCAGGACAAATCAGGCAAGGCCCGTGACCTGGCGCTGAGCTATGCCATGGCCAACGGTGGCGGCAAAGCCGGCATCATTGAAACCAATTTCAAGGAAGAAACTGAAACCGACCTGTTCGGTGAGCAAGCCGTGCTGTGCGGCGGCGCGGTTGAACTCATCAAAATGGGCTACGAGACACTGGTTGAAGCAGGCTACGCGCCAGAAATGGCCTACTTCGAATGCTTGCATGAACTCAAATTGATTGTTGACCTGATTTATGAAGGCGGTATTGCCAACATGAACTATTCAATCAGCAACAACGCTGAGTACGGCGAGTACGTCACGGGTCCAGAGATCATCAACGAGCAGTCACGTGTGGCGATGCGCGCAGCGCTCAAGCGCATTCAGACGGGCGAGTACGCCAAAATGTTTATTCTGGAAGGCCGCACTGGGTACCCAAGCATGACAGCACGCCGCCGCCTGACGGCCGAGCACTCGATTGAGAAAGTTGGCGGCCAGTTGCGCGCCATGATGCCGTGGATCGCGAAGAACAAACTGGTGGACCAGACCAAGAACTAAAACGTTTCAGCATCAGGTCTTTGTCCTGCAAAAAGCCGCGCAGAGTGCTTGCGCGGCTTTTTTGTTTTTTGCCGCACATTAGTTTGTTATCCTAGTCGCTAGTTACAGGAGTATTTTTATGCATGTTGGCGATGAGCCCTCGACCCACGGTCAGGACGTGGTGGTTCGCAAGCGCCGCAAGGGCATCTACATCTTGCCTAACCTTTTCACACTGGGCGGGCTGTTTGGCGGGTTTTACGCCATCGTGATGGCCATGGATGGCCGATTTGAGAACGCCGCTGTTGGTGTTTTCTGCGCCATGGTGCTAGACAGCCTGGACGGGCGAATTGCCCGCATGACCAACACCCAAAGTGCATTCGGTGAGCAGATGGACTCGCTGTCCGACATGGTGTCTTTTGGTGCCGCACCGGCGCTCATTGTGTACGTGTGGGCACTAAGCTCGCTGGGGCGCTGGGGCTGGATCGCGGCTTTCGTGTATTGCGCCTGCGCAGCCTTGCGTCTGGCAAGGTTTAACGTCAACACCACAGTCGTTGACAAGCGGTTCTTTCAGGGGTTGCCATCGCCAGCGGCAGCGGCCCTGGTGGCTGGTTTTATCTGGTTGATGACGGATGCCGGTATCGACGGGGAAGACGTGCGCTGGTATGCCTTCGCGCTGACGCTGTACGCAGGCCTGACGATGGTGACCAACGTGCCTTTTTACAGCTTCAAAGACGTGCAGATGAAGCGCAGCGTGCCATTTGCGGTCATTGTCTTGATAGCACTGGGCATCGCGGTGATCAACATTGATCCGCCGATTGTCATGTTTGGTTTGTTCATTGTTTACGGGTTTTCCGGCTACGCCGTTTATGCGTGGCGCAAGGCCAAAGGCCAGCAAACCAGTGTGATTTCAACCTCCACTGATGAGCCCGACGAGCGTGGACTGCATAAATAATTTGCCTGAATGAGCTGTGCTATATTTCAATCATGAAACAAATTTCATTAGCACTACTGCTATCTGCCAACGGGCGGAATTGGTAGCGCACGCTTAACCCTTATTCCAACGGCCCGTTTGCTACCAGCAACGGGCCGTTTTGTTTTGGGTTGCTGGTTTTTTACTTTGACTTTTTCGGAGAAATTCATGGCTGACAAGCTCATCATTTTTGACACCACCTTGCGCGACGGCGAGCAGTCGCCCGGCGCGTCCATGACGCGTGACGAAAAGCTGCGCATTGCGCGCCAGCTGGAGCGCCTGAAAGTTGATGTGATCGAGGCCGGTTTTGCCGCCAGCTCCAATGGTGACTTTGAATGCGTCAAATCGATTGCTGAAGTTATCAAAGACTCTACCGTTTGCTCGCTGGCCCGAGCCAACGACCGCGACATCTCACGAGCATCTGAAGCGCTCAAACCTGCTGCATCAGGTCGTCTGCATCTGTTCTTGGCCACCAGCGCGTTGCATATGGAAAAAAAGCTCCGCATGACACCCGACGAGGTGTTTGAACAAGCCAAACTCTCGACCCGCTTTGCCCGCAACCTGATGGGCGACATTGAGTTCAGCCCTGAAGACGGCTACCGCTCAGACCCGGACTTTTTGTGCCGTGTTCTGGAAGCGGTGATCGCCGAAGGCGCGACCACCATCAACGTGCCAGACACGGTGGGTTACGCCATTCCTGAGCTGTACGGCAACTTTATTAAAAACCTGCGTGAACGTATCCCCAACAGCGACAAGGCCGTGTGGTCGGTACATTGTCACAACGACTTGGGCATGGCGGTGGCCAACTCATTGGCCGGCGTGATGATTGGCGGTGCGCGGCAGGTGGAATG
>JANMIH010000404.1:0-3148 GCA_031375685.1 Polaromonas sp.
GTTGGTGACATGCTGGTGCTGGCGGAAGGAGATGCCGTTGGTGCAGATGCCAGGCTGTCACAAGCTGCATCACTTCGCGTGTTGGAAGCACCCCTGACAGGCGAAAGTGAAGCTGTACTAAAAAACCCGGCAACGCTTGAACATCCCGTAGCGCTAGGCGACAGGTTGAACATGGTTTTCAAAGGTACGGCGGTGGCTCAAGGTACAGGTCTTGCTGTTGTCACGACCACGGGCATGGCCACCGAAATCGGTGCCATTGCGTCTTTGCTCAAAGCAGTCAAAGACGCACCCACTCCGCTAGAAAAAGAAATCACCCACATCGGTCGACTTTTGGGTGTCGCCGTCATCATCATCACCATCATTGTGGTGGGTACGATTTGGCTGGTTTCTGACATTCAGACCACCAGCGCTGCGGTGGGCGTATTGCTGTTCGGTGTGGCACTGGCCGTAGCGGCTGTGCCAGAAGGGCTTCCCGCCATACTGTCTGTGGTGTTGGCGCTCGGCGTGCGGCGTATGGCTACTCGCAACGCTATCGTCAAAAAGCCATCCTCGGTTGAGGCACTGGGCTCAGCCACTGTGATAGCGACCGACAAAACCGGAACACTCACGCGGTCTGAAATGACCGTTGAGAAGATTGTCACAGCGGCTGGCAGATCGGTGGTCACAGGTGTCGGCTATGCGCCAGCAGGCCAGGTGGTACAGGATGGACAAAATTCAAGCTCAGATGCGCTTGAATATGAGCAAGCGCTGCTGCTGAGCTACGGTAGCCTGGCGGGTAACTCGACACTGACGCAATCGGCAAGTGGGCAGTGGGTGATCCACGGCGACCCCACAGAGGCGGCGTTTTTGGTGGCAGAACGCAAACTGTCGCAAGATGCACCCGTGCTGCGGGGCCAACGTTACAGGAGGATCGGCGAAATACCCTTCACCTCGGACCGAAAAATGATGTCAACGCTTGAAGTTGACCAAGATCGCAACGCACAGGTCGTCCTGGTCTGCAAAGGTGCGCCGGATGTGCTGCTTAAAAAGTGTACGCATGTTCAGACCGGTATCACCACGAAGCGGCTGGATGAAACCGGGCGCGCAACCATTCTTGACGATGTGGACAGTCTGTCAGATGCCGCTTTGCGTACCTTGGCTGTTGCTTACCGCACATCTGGCCTGACCGACCAACATTCGGCGACGGCAGAACTGGAGCATGACCTGGTGTTCGTCGGCATCGTTGGCATGATGGATCCCCCACGCGAAGAAGCAGCTGTGGCCATTGCGCAGGCACAAGCGGCAGGCATCAGGGTCATCATGATCACCGGGGACCACCCGCGTACGGCTGCACGCATCGCTTCAGACTTGGGCATTACCAAGGCTGGGGATGTGAGCCTGTCGGGGCTTGAGCTTGATGCGCTGAGCGATGCAGAATTTGCCCTAGCGGTACGCACAACCTCGGTCTACGCGCGGGTGTCACCGGCCAACAAACTGAAAATCATCGGCGCCCTGCAAGCCGATGGTCAGGTGGTAGCTATGACAGGCGATGGTGTGAACGATGCGCCTGCCCTTAAGTCTGCCAACGTGGGCATCGCCATGGGAATCAGCGGCACGGAGGTCACAAAAGAGGCCGCCAAGGTGATATTGGCTGACGACAACTTTGCCACCATCGTTGATGCCATACGTGAAGGCCGGAATATTTTCGACAACATTCGCAAGTTCTTGCGTTACCTGCTGTCGTCCAATATGGGTGAGGTATTGACGGTATTTTTAGGTGTCGTGGGGGCCAGCGTGATAGGCCTGAGCAGCACGTCAGAAAATGGCAAATCGGCAGCCGTCGTTTTGCCGCTGCTGGCCACACAAATTTTGTGGCTGAACCTGATCACAGACACCTGGCCAGCCCTGGCACTGGGGATCGACCCGCCAACGCCCGGCGTCATGAACCGCAAACCACGGCATATCAATTCGCGGGTCATTGACTTTCACATGTGGGCAGGCGTGTTTGAAATTGGGCTGGTCATTGCCGTCGTTGCCTTGTTGACGATGGATATGTACCTGCCAGGCGGGCTGATCGCTCCCGTTGGCGGCAACGCCCAAGCTACTGGCATGGCCACCGCTCGCACGGCAGGTTTTACGGTCTTGGTGATGGCGCACTTGCTGCAATGTTTTAACGCCCGCTCAGAAACTCAAAGTGCTTTTGTCAACCTCTTGAGCAATCGCTGGATTTGGGCCTCAGTGGGACTTTCGGCTGTACTTCAAATAGCCGTTGTCAACATCGGATTTCTGAACGTAGCATTTGGCACAGTACCAATGACTCTGGACCAATGGCTCACCTGCGTAGGAATGGCCAGCGTAGTGCTCTGGTACAGCGAGTTGCGCAAACTGTTGCTGCGGCTTTTCACATGACTAACGCATTGGCACAAGAAGTGAAGCAGCTCATAAAACAGGCCAAAACTCTTGTGCAAGGCACGCCCTCTCATGCGTCGCCTGACGCTTGCTGCTTGGCATCGTTTGTGTGTAGGCAAAAAGCCTGAAGTGGTCAAGCACGAACTTTTACGCTGCACACTGAAACCTCAAAGCATTTAACCAGGTCAACCCTTTGGACTCAACGCCATCATCTGAACAAGTTTCTGCCAAACCTGAGTCCGCCGCTTCGACTGGTCGGACTGCTGGGAATCATCCCGTTGCAAAGCCTGAAAATCATAAATCGGGCCTCCGCAATAAACTCAGAAAAATAAAAACAGTGACGCCACGGGCTTGGCTAAAGTTCGGCGCCGTGCTTTTTGTGGTCATTGCGCTGGCACTGTATCTGCTGCGCAACGTCCTGCTCGGCACGCCCACCGAAGCGTATGCTGCCAACAGCGGCGAGCTGGTGCAAAGCGTGGTTGCCAGTGGCCGGGTGATTTCGCCCCAGCGCGTAACTGTCGCCCTTCAAGGCTCAGGCCGCGTGCTGCGGGTTGCGGTGACCGAAGGTCAAACTGTCGAGGCAGGACAGTTGCTGATTGAGCTTGACAGCAGCGACAGCCGGGCCAGCCTGGCGCAGGCGACTGCCGCCGTCGCGCAGGCGCAAGCCAAGTTAAAGCAGCGCGGCGAGCTCAACCAGCCACAAGCCATTCAAGCGCTGGCTCAAGCCCAAGCCACCGCCTTGCAAGCGCGCAAAACACTG
>JANMIH010000466.1:0-2260 GCA_031375685.1 Polaromonas sp.
GTAGCGGCCAAACCGGGTGATGATGTCCCGGTGGCGCAGTTCAAAGTCCAGGTTGCTTTCAAGCCCCGGCAGCGCAAACAACTGCACCGCCTGCATGTGGATCAGCGCTGACTCGCTGTGCATGTAGGGCATGTACGCAAACCGGCGCTGGGCCGTGCTTAAAACGCGGTCTTGCCCACTGGCCACCAGCTCTTGCGCCAACGCCAACGCCAACGCCAAAGCCAAAGCCAAGGCATCTTGCGCAAAAGCGCGCGGCGTGTCGCGGTACACGTTGCGTGAGAACTGGTCCAGCACAATGATCTCAGCCAGCCGGCCTTCAGGCGACGCGCGCCAGGCGTACAGCTCGCACCGCGCAGCGGCGTCCAGCGTTGCGCCAAAGCGGGTGCGGATTGTTTCGTCCAGCGCAGCGTCTTTGGCAAAGTGCTGCTTGTCCGTCAGCTCGTCAAACCAGAAGTGGAGGATGTTTTGGGCTTGCATGGTGGTTTTATGCGGTTTGGGGGCTGTTTTGAGCCGTTTTTGGGTATCAAATACGGCTTTTCACCAATGAATACGGGCGCAAGCTGCTAGTTAATCAATAGCATACAAAACACATTCATGATGTGTTTGACGGAACCTCCGGGTACAAACCCCTTTGGTTTGGCATTGTCCACGCATCACATCAGGCGTCAAAGCAGTGCGGGCGCTAGACTGCATTTTTACCTTTTCGACTTTCAGCTTCATTATTTAATGTCAACGCCCCAGCCCATGTCATCAACACCAGCTGCCCCTGCCGCCACCCCCCGCGCCGACGAGCCTTTTCCAGACCATCACAACGATCTGGCCGCCACGCTCAAGTTTGCCTGGCAAATGGTCGGGCGTGGTGTGCAAGACCGGCGCTCGGCCTTTCACACGCCGGTGCTGGCCACCCAAGGGGCTGACGGCCCGCAGGCGCGCGTGCTGGTGCTGCGCGCGGCTGATGCGGCGCAGCGCAGCCTGACGTTTCATACCGACACCCGCAGCGCCAAGCTGCCTGCGCTGGCCAGCGACAGCCGGGTGGCCGTCACTTTTTATGACGCCGCCCGCAAGGTGCAACTGCGCTTGAACGGCGTAGCCAGCGTGCATGCCAATGACGCGCTAAGCCACCAGCGCTGGGCCGCGTCGCGCCCCAGCTCACTACGCTGCTACCTGGGCGCACAGCCCGGTGCAGCCAGCCACGCGCCCACCAGCGGCCTGCCCCCACAGGTTGAAGGGCGCGAGCCCGAGCTGCATGAACTGGTGATTGCGCAGGCTAATTTCGCGGTGCTGCAAGTGGCCGTACAGCGCCTGGAATGGCTGCACCTGCACACCCGTGGCCAACGCCGGGCTTTGTTTACCTGGGCTGACGGCGGTACGCAAAGCAACTGCACCATGCAGTGGCTGAATCCGTAAGCTGGTGTGATTTAGCTGCAGCTGGCGCCAGCAGCGCGGTTAAAACGTTGCCCTTGCAACAGCGCGAAGTCACCCGGCCCCGTGGTGATGGTCAGGGCATCGCCAACAGCTTGCAGCACCAGTTCGCCATTGGTTCCTGCGGGCACGCGCAGTTCGGTGCCATTGATGCTGCCCAACAGGCTACGGGTACGGTCACGCAAGCCCAGCACCCCTTCAAACCGTTGGTAGGTTTGCGTCAGTCGAATGCTGGCTCCGCGCAGCAAGCCCGCAGCGCACCACAGGCCATCGACCCGCGCAAGGATGGTCCATAAATGAATCTTGCTTGATTTCTCCAGCCCCACCGCCTTGTTGGGCACGGGCACCACGGTCGTGCGGTCAGGCTTCCAGTCGCCCATGTCCCAGTCATGCGACACGATGCGTGTACCCGGCTTGAGGCCTAGCAGGGAAGGGCGCAATTGCAAATTCACTTCAGGCAGCAAATACATCGTGACCACCGTGGCCGGGGTCAGGTCAGTCTTGAACAAATCCTGTTCTTTAAATCCTGCCCTGTCAGCCACGCCCGCAGTGCGCGCATTGGTTTTGTTGAGCTCGACCAGTCGCGGGTCAATTTCAACCCCCAGCCCGGTGGCTTCAAACCGCCTGGCAGCCAGAATCACAATTCGCCCGTCACCCGAGCCCAGGTCAATCACGTGGTCACCACGCTTGACGCCTGCGGCGGTCAGCATTTCAAGCGTGACGTTGTCGGGAGAGGTGATGAAGGGGACTTCTTCGGTCGGTTGGGCTTGGCTGTGGCCTGCAAAAAAGGCGAGCGAAATCGCCAAGAGTGAGGGTAATGATTTGAGGTGGTTGTAGT
>JANMIH010000478.1:0-1665 GCA_031375685.1 Polaromonas sp.
GTTGCAACAACTGCTGTCCCATGCCGGAGGTCAAATTGCCGGTGCCTCTAGGGTGCTCGTCAATCACGCTACACAGGCTAGCAAGATTGCCGTTGAAAGCATCAAGGCGAAGACCAAAACCGACCCTGATTATTTCTACCAAGTTCCGGGGGGTGTCCCTGCTGGCCCACACAAACTGCAAGCGCTGATGGATCAGGTCGAATCCGGGCGCATTCCCCGTGAGGTGCTGGTCGCTGAAGCGGGTAGCGCGACTTGGCACAGTCTTGCGGATCTCATGACATGCCACACAAAAGAAAATCCACAGGAGGCCAAGACATGAGTTTTGGAAAAATACGCAGCATCACAGTCATAGCCACGGCTGTCATCGCAGGATGTGCGACTGCCCCCGGTAAACCAAATGGCGATCTGGCCAGCCAAGTCCGCGAGACTTTTGCAAGTGACGATCCTTGCGCAAACAACGCAAGGAATATCGGTATCGCAGGTGGCGCTATCTTGGGTTTGATCATTGGCAACAGTGTGGGCGACGGCAAATCTGGCGCGCGTGCTACTGGGGCACTTCTTGGTGGTGTGGTGGGTGGGTTTATCGGTGCAGATATGGATCGCAAGCGATGCGAGCTGTCAAAGGTTGCCAAACAATACAACCTGGACATGACGTTCGCAGCTATCAACGCAAATGGCGAAGTCGTCGGTACAGCAGCGCCATCCAAAACCATAGATGCTGCGGGGACTGATAAAACAGTAATTGGCACTACGGTAACCGTGCGGGACAAAGAAGGAACCGTTGGCCACTTTGAAACCGGTTCAGATCAGCTCACGCTGAAGGCGCGAGAATATTTTGCAGCTATAGCTGCGCAATACAGCACTAAAAATATGCTTGAAGGTCAGACTGACCCGAAAGGACGCGAAGAAATCAACAAGCAAATTGCGCAGCGCCGCATTTTTTTGATTGGCCACACAGATGACACAGGCCCCAGCGACCTGAATGCATCGCTGGCTGAGCGGCGGGCAAAAGCAGTGGCTGGTTTTCTCCGGCAGCAAGGCATAGCTGAGAGCGCACTGTATTTTCAAGGCGCAGGGGAAACACTGCCCATTGCTGACAACCGGACAGAAGCTGGGCGCAATGCAAACCGGCGGGTTGAAATTGTTGAAGTAACAGATGAGCCAAACTTCAAAAAATACCTTGAAGCGCGCAAACCAGACTACCGGTTTTATCGGCCAGTAGATGTCATACCTTCAGACAGTGCCGGCAAGGGCAAACCCGCCACCACTGCACCTGCCGAAAAGTCGATAGTAAAGCCCACGGCTGTAGCAAAGAAGCCTGCGGCAACAACCATGGGACGAGCTGAACCGTCTGGCGCGGCCAATTCAAAACCACCGTTGATTAATTTTGGTGGCGCGCCGTACAGCCCGCAAGAAGCCACATTAAAAGTAAGTACGCTGTTGCCAGAAAAAAGCGGTTTCAGTTTCCTTTCAAAAGCCTATGCCAGTGACGCAGTGGTACTGTCCGATTCGGCGCGTGTCAAGGTACCTGAATCCGTGGCAAAGAAGTCAAAATATGTTGATTTCTCATTTGAAATCAACAACTTAGTCCGCATGTAGATCTCACCCTAAAGGTGAGCTTTACATGACCGATTTCATTATCAAAAAACTGCCCTACGATTTGAC
>JANMIH010000488.1:0-7142 GCA_031375685.1 Polaromonas sp.
CTGGCCATTTTATAGGCACTTTAGGTCAGTTATTGCCTTTAAAACGGCTGTTTTTACCTATCAAATCAGTGTTTAGACCAATAAATACGGGCGCAAAAAGCTACTAAAATAATAGCAATTGATACGCCCGTACCATCAATACTGCCAAAAAATCCGCTGCAAGTCTTTGCTGTTGGTGGTTTTGGTCAAGGCTACTGCAGCCAAGATGCGGGCTTTTTGCGGGTTCAAATCGTGCGCAACCACCCAGTCGTATTTGTCATCGGGCTGCTCGGCATTGCGCAGCACAAAGCCGGCTCGCACGCGGGACGAGCGAATGACCTGAACGCCCTGGGCACGAATGCTTTGCAGGGCTGGCACCAAGCTGTTTGAGACCGACCCGTTGCCAGTTCCTGCATGAATCAGTGCCGCAATACCGGACTTGCCCACCGCCTCGGCGGCAACGGTTGATGCATTGCCGTAGCCATAAACAATTTCAACCGCTGCCAAGGTGTCAAAGTCGTCGATATTGAACTCTGACTGCGCGGTGTGGCGCTTCACAGGTGCGCGAAACCAGTAGTTGTTACCTTCAACCACCATGCCCAGCGGGCCCCACTGGCTTTTAAAAGCTTCGGTCTTGATGTTGATCAACTTGACCACATCACGGCCACTGTTGATCTCGTCGTTCATGGTGACCAGCACGCCTTTGCCAGCGGCGTCTTTGCTGGCGGCAACGCTAACCGCGCCAAACAAATTAAGCGCGCCGTCAGCAGACAGCGCACTGCCTGGCCGCATGGAGCCCACCACCACAATCGGCTTGCTGGTGCGAATGACCAGGCTTAAAAAGTAGGCGGTCTCTTCCAGTGTGTCGGTGCCGTGGGTGACCACAATGCCGTCCACATCGGCTTGCTTGACCAGCGCCGACACACGTTTGCCCAGCTTCATCAGGGTTTCGTTGTTAAAGCTCTCTGAAGCGATTTGTGCCACTTGCTCACCGCGCACATTGGCGATGGTGGCCAGTTCGGGCAGGCCAGCCAGCAGTTTGTCAACCGGCACTTTGGCGGCCGCATAGGTGGCGCTGTTGATGCTTGACGCGCCCGCGCCAGCAATGGTGCCGCCGGTGGCCAAAATCACCACATTGGGTTTGGCTGCTTGAGCAACAGCCAAAGAGGCCATCGCGGCGATGCCCAAACCAGTGATGAGTTTTGCAATTTTGACCTGTACGTGTGCCTGCATGATGTAGCTCCAAAAAGTCTGTTTTGATGTGTAGGTCGCCCTAAGCCTGCCAATGCAAGCTCTGGTGATCTGCCCAACCCGGATGCACCTGCATCGAAGTGGCCTGATGTTAGGGACGCCACTGCTGGGCTGCGATGCATAATGCGCCGCCGGGTGTGAATAAAACTCACACCCCCCCCCAAAATGCCAATCCCCCGCCCCCATGAACCTGCGCCAACTTGAAGTTTTTCAGGCCGTCATGCAAACCGGCAACATGAGTGCTGCTGCCCGGCTGATTTGCATCACCCCCTCGGCAGTCAGCAAAACCATCGGCCATGCCGAGCTGCAACTGGGCTACAAGCTCTTCATACGCGGCAACGGCTCGATCACGCCCACGCCTGAGGCGCAGGTGCTGTTTGAAGAGTCCACGCTGATTCACCGCAAGCTTGACGACCTCAAACGCATCGCGCTCAATTTGCGGCAGGTTGAAGACGGGCAGGTGCGGCTGGCGGCGGTGCCGTGCATCAGCCACGAGTTTTTGCCGCTGGTGCTTGAAAAGCACCTGACCCGCTTCCCGCGCGTCAGCGTGGAGGTGCGCACGCTGCACCAAGACCAAATGGTTGAAGCTTTAACAACCCGCACGGTGGACTTTGCGCTGGGGTATTACGAGCACCCGCACCCGATGTTGTCCAACACTGTGCTGGTCAGTGGCCCGCTGTACATGGTGGTGCGCTCAGACATTTGGGAGCGCGCGGTGCGGGCACGGCGGCAAAACCCGATGTCTTTTTTGAACAGCCTGCCGCTGGTGCGGCTGGTGGGCGAAGACCCGATGTGCCAGTCGATTGACGCGCTGGCCCAGCATTTGGGGCACACAGCGGCATCTGGCCTGCAGGTTCATACGTCGCAGTTGGCGCTGGAAATGGTCAAACGCGGCATGGGCTGGACAGTGGTGGATTTTTTAACCGCCAGCAATTTGGCCGGCACGGTCATTACCGCCGTGCCACTGCATGACTTTGCGCCAATATCGCTGTATGTGTACTGCGCCAAAAGCGCACCGTCTGGCCAAGCCGCCAAACGCATGCTGGACATGCTGCCGGATTTGCTGCACGGCATGATGGCGGCTAGCCATTAGGCAGGGCGTTTAATTGGCAAAAAGACTAAAAAATTACTTAAAAACCGATTTTATCTGCCAAATTAACGTTTATCCCAATAAATACGTGCGCAAACAGCTATAAAAACAATAGTAAAAATCAGCCCCCACCAGGGCCACAAGCCGTAGCGTGAAGCCCACCAGGCATAGGGGGTGATGCCGCTACGGCCTTCCACCTGGCCGACCAGCACGCCGCGTGTGTGGCGGGGCAGCAGGTGGGTGACGCGGCCGGTGTGGTCAATGATGGCGGTGGCACCCGTGTTGGTGGCGCGCACCATGGGCCGTTCAAACTCGATGGCGCGCATGCGGGAGATGTTCAGGTGCTGGTCAATGGCAATCGTGTTGCCAAACCAGGCGATGTTGCTGATGTTGACCATGATCGTCGGCGCTGTGGCTGGGTCTATAAACCGGGCTGCGAGTTCTTCACCAAAAAGATCCTCATAACAAATATTGGGCGCAATACGCTGGCCTTGCCAGTTCAGCGATGGCTGGTTGAGACCACCACTGTTGAAGTCAGCCAGCGGGATGTTGACGATGCTTAAAAACCACTTGAACAGCGGGTGAACAAACTCGCCGAACGGGACCAGGTGGTGCTTGTCGTATTGGTAAATCGCGTTGGTGGCAGACGGTTTGAGCGCTATGGCGGAGTTGGTGTAACCCTGCTGGGTGTTGCCCAGCGGGATGCCGATCAAGGCTGCGGTTTGTGGTGCGCCTTGGGGTGGCTTGATGAAGCGGTTGACCAACGCATCCAGATAGCCCTCGGGCAGTTGGTGGGGCAGCAGCGGGATAGCAGTTTCAGGGGTGACGACAAGTGATGTGGTGGCGGCCAGCAGTTGCTGGCCGTACCAGTTGAGCGCATCGGGCAGGCCGCCCGTTGGCTGAAACTTCTGGTCTTGGGCGATGTTGCCTTGCAGCAGGCTAACGGTGAAGGGCACTGTCGCTGTCGCTGGCGATTGGACAGCGCTTGAAAAATACGACGAGTCGTTGCCCGCCTTCAAAGCAAAGCTGACCGAAGCCGCCAGCGCCAAACTGGCTGCAATCACTGCCGAATTTATCCGTCGCGGTTTGGCAACCAAACCAGCCATACCCGCAGCCAGCAAGGCAACACCCAACGTCAACCCATGCACACCGATGAGTTTTGCAAGGTCGGCAAACGGCCCATCCAGCTGCGCGTAGCCACCCTGCCCCCACGGAAAGCCCGTGAACAAAGCCACCCGCGCCAGCTCAGCCAGCAGCCACAACGCCGCAAAAAGAGCAGCGCGTCCGAATCGGTTAGCGGGGGCCAGATATACAAAAAGCGCACAAGCCGCAGCGTAATAAAGCGCCAAAAAAGCCGCCAGCCCAACAATAGCGATGACGGTCAAAGGTGCGGCCAAACCGCCATAGGTGTTCAGCGATATGAACAGCCACCACCAGGTCGCTACCTGCATGACGGTGGCAAACAGCCAGCCGACCCATGCGCCCTGGCGTCTGGTGGTGGCCTGGTCAAGCTGCCAGGCCAGCAGGCACATGGCCAGCAGTTGCAGCCACCAGACCGGCTGGCCTGGCGTTAATCCAGTATTAAAAGGCCACGCAATGCTCAAGGCATGGGCGCAACCAGCTATAAAAACAATAGCTGACTGGCGGCTCAAAACCTGAAACATCAGGTCAGATCAAGACTGGTCTGTACGCCCACGGGCGCGACCTTGAACCATTTCACCGCACCGCCCTTGGTGTGCAGCACGGTAAATTGCAGGCCGCTCAAGGCAAAGCCTTCGCCGCGCTTCGGCACGTGGCCCATGCGGTGGGCGACCAGGCCGCCAATGGTGTCAAAGTCGGCATCGCTGATGGCCACGCCAAAGGCTTCACTGACGCGTTCAATCGACGTGTCGCCACTGACGCGAAAACTGCGGTCTGGCAGGCCAAAAATATCGCCATCGTCTTCGGCAATGTCGAACTCGTCTTCAATTTCACCGACGATTTGCTCCAGCACGTCTTCAATCGTGATCAGGCCTGCCGTGCGGCCAAACTCGTCAATCACAATCGCCAAGTGGTTACGGTTGCCCCGGAATTCGCGCAGCAAATCGTTGAGCCCCTTGCTCTCGGGCACAAAGACGGCCGGGCGCAGTAGGGCCTTGATGTTCAGCTCTGGCGCGCGCTGTAATTTGAGCAAGTCCTTGGCCATCAGGATGCCGATGATGTTTTCTTTTTCGCCCTCATACACCGGAAAGCGCGAGTGCGCGGTGTCGATCACCAGGTGCAGCAGTTCGTCAAACGGGGCGTCGATGTTGACCAGATCCATGCGGGTGGCGGCTACCATCACGTCGCCTGCCGTCATGTCGGCCATGCGGATCACGCCTTCGAGCATTTCGCGGCTTTGCGCGCCGATGACGTCGTTGTCCTGCGCCTCGACCAGCGTTTCGATCAGCTCGTCTGTGGAGTCTGGCCCGGGGTGAAGCATTTCAGCCAGCTTTTGCAAAAAGCCGCGCTTGTCTTCGTGTTTGGATTCGTGTTTGATCTCATGCTTTTGAGATCGACTGGGAGGGTTGTCGGACACAGTGTGTTCGGAAGTTGCTAAGCCTGTAAGGATAGCCGAAGAATGAGGATGACCATTAGGCAATTTTTCGACGGGCCGCCTCTAGAAAAATTAGCCCCCTTGGGGGGCAGAGAGTTACGCGAAGCGAACGATCGTGGGGGCCATCTATTCACATGGCAGATTTGTCTCTGGCGTCCTGAATGCCGCGCCGCATGTCTTGCACGGCTGTCAAAAAGCTCCAGAACTGCTTGGCCTGCACTTTCAGGCGGTAGTCAGTTTGGGCGATCTGTTCCTCGACCATTTCGGTCATGCGCGAATCGAGGTCAGCAGGTGGCAGTTTCAAATACGCTTCGCTCTCGCTACCGTCCCGCTCGATGGTGGCGCCGCCTTTGCGGGCGATGTTCAGCATGGCGGTGTTTTCGCTCAGCGCGTGGATGAACATCATGCCCACGCCTTCGTTGCGTGCGTGAATGACAGCCCGGTCAAACAGGCGCGAGCCGTAGCCGCGCCCACGGGCCGATGCCAGCACTGACACGCCAAATTCAGCACAACTGCTGAGCTGGGCGTCGGTTGAAAAGGCCAGGTGCGCCATGGCGATCAGTTCAAGCTTGCGGTTGTAAATGCCAAAGATGTCGTCGCGCTCATAGTTAAGCCCGTCGACATAACGCTTGACTTGCTCGTCATTGGCCATGTAGCCAAAGCGCAGATAGCGGTCTTCGGGGCTGAGCGACAGCAGGTGCACGGCGATTCGTTCGCCGTGGCTGGGACCGATGGAGCGAATAGGAACCATGATGGGCTGAGTATGTGGCAATCCGACGGCTGGCGCTGGACGTGCTTCTGTGGGCGAGCGAAAGAATTCCTTGCTGGCGCCTAAAGATGCTTTTAAAAGTGTTCCGGGTGTGACCATGGGAGCAATATACGGGTTTTCCCTAGAATTGCCAGTCTACAGGGCTTTAAACCCGCCGAACAGGGTGTTTTACCCATTCAAGGGTCAGAAAACATGAGTTCGCTCAGAAACGCCTGAATTTGACACAAAAAAGGGCGTTTTTAGGTATGTTTTAGGCCTTTATACCAATGAATACGGGCGCAACCAGCTCCTTAAATAGGAGCATTTAGTACACCCTAAACCGGCACGGCTGTCGTGGTTTTCACCCGGTCCAGCACAAAGCTGGTCTTGCAGTCCTGCACGCTGGGGTGTTTGAGGAGGGTGTCCATCACAAAACGGCTGTAATGCGCCATGTCTTGCACCACCACGCGCAAAAAGTAGTCCATCTCGCCGGTTAGCGCGACGCATTCCACCACCTCGAGCCAAGCCTGTACGCTGGCGCGAAACAGGTCCATCGGGTTGCGCTTGTGGCTCTCGGTATGCTTTTCCAGCCGCACATTCAGGTGCGCCGTCAGGCTCAAGCCTACTTTTTCGGGTCTGACGAGAGCCACGTAGCGGTCAATCACGCCAGCGTCTTCAAGCCGCTTGACGCGCCGTAGCACCGCACTGGGCGACAGGCTGACCTGCTCGGCAAGTTGGTCGTAAGTGGCGCGGCCGTCGAGTTGCAGACTGCGCAGAATGAGGCGATCAAGCTTGTCCAGTGTTTCCATAAACGGTATTTTGCAGGAATACTGCGTTTTAAAACAAATACAAGCGCCAATATGCATGAAAACTGTTCAAATGCGCCATTAAAGTTCACCCCTTACTTTGGAGACTTGCATGAACGCACCCCTGTCATTTGAAAAAGGCGCAGCCTGGCCCAACCCCATGGGCACCGACGGCTTTGAGTTCATTGAATACGCCGCGCCTGACCCGCAAGCCATGGCAGCCGTGTTTGAGCGCATGGGCTTTACACCCATCGCCAGGCACCGCCACAAAGACGTGACGCTGTACCGCCAGGGCGGCATCAACTTCATCATCAACGCCGAGCCGGACTCGTTTGCCCAGCGCTTTGCGCGCCAGCACGGGCCCAGCGTGTGCGCGATTGCCTTCAGGGTGCAAGATGCCAAGGCGGCGTATGAGCGCGCCATTTCGCTCGGTGCCTGGGGCTATGCCGACACAGCAGGGCCGGGGCAGCTGAACATTCCGGCCATCAAGGGCATTGGCGACTCGATCATTTACTTCATTGACAAATGGCGCGGCAAAAATGGCGCGCAGCCGGGTGCAATTGGCAACATCGGCTTTTACGACGTGGACTTTGAGCCGCTAGCTGGCATTACCGCCGACGCACTGAACCCCCAAGGCCACGGCCTGACGTATATCGACCACTTAACCCACAACGTGCATCGCGGCCGCATGGA
>JANMIH010000534.1:0-4303 GCA_031375685.1 Polaromonas sp.
CCCAACTGCGGCGGCGTGGTGAAAGAAAACTACCGCCGCTACACCTGCACAGGCAAGACGGGCGAAGACGGTTGCGGCTTCAGCTTTGGCAAAACGCCCGCGGGCCGCACGTTTGAAAATGCCGAGGTCGAGCAGTTTTTGCGTGACAAAAAGATTGGCCCGCTGGAAGGTTTCAGGTCCAAAGCAGGCTGGCCTTTCACGGCAGAGATGGTCATCAAGTTTGACGAGGAAACGAAAAACTACAAGCTCGAGTTTGACTTTGGCGATGACAAGAATGCCGAGACTGGCGAGATTGTTGACTTCAGCGCCAAAGAGCCGCTGGGCAAATGCCCCAAGTGCGGTACTGAGCATGGCGGCATGGTGTTTGAACACGGCAAAAACTATGTCTGCGACAAGTCGGCACCAACGCTAGAGCAACCCACCCCGAGCTGCGACTTTAAAACTGGCCAAGTCATCTTGCAGCAGCCCATCGAGCGCGAGCAAATGGTTAAGTTGCTGGAGACTGGCAAAACCGATCTGTTAGATAAGTTCGTATCCATGCGCACGCGCCGGGCTTTCAAAGCCATGCTGGCGTGGGACGCAACCGCAGGCAAAGTCAACTTTGAGTTCGCACCGTCCAAGTTCCCGCCGCGCAAACCGGCTGCCAGCAAGACAGGCACAGCCACCATCAAAACCCCGTTCGGCAAAACCGTTGCAGTGAAGTCTGCGGCAAGCAAAACCGCCAAGCCCGCAGCCAAGAAGGTGGCGGCTAAAAAAGCCCCCGCCGTCAAAGTTGCGAAGCCCAAGGTAGCCCGCGTCGCCAAGCCTGGCTCAGGCCTTAATTCTGGGATGCGACCCAGCGACGCACTGGCCGCAGTGATTGGCGCGGAGCCAGTCGCCCGCACCCAGGTCATCAAAAAGCTGTGGGACTACATCAAGGCCGAGAACCTGCAAGACAGCGCCAACAAACGCAACATCAACGCCGACGCCAAGCTGCTAGCCGTGTTCGGCAAGCCGCAGGTGACGATGTTTGAACTGGCCGGGATTGTGGGCAAGCATTTGAGTTGATGCGTCTGTAGTTGCTAGTGTTTTTATAGCTGCTTGAGCCTGTATTTACTGAGCCAGAGGCTTGAATTATTGCTGAACGAGTACGGTTTGAGGGTTTTTGCCCGATGGCTGGGCGAGAAACGCTTTGCACGATCTGTGGGCACGGCACGTAAAAACCGCTGATTTGTGTTGACAAGCCACAAATAAGGCTTGGATACTCCCACTGTTTTTAATAATTTGGCGGGGCTTTTTGAAATGAAATCACAAGTGTCACAAAATTCAGCAACGGCGCGAGCCGCAATTTCAAAACTCAACCCGTCATTTCTGGCGTGTCAGCGCTCTGAAGCTGGTAGCAAAACTACAAAAGCCGCCAACCCGCAATCGCGTTTTTGGCTATTACTTTCTGCGTCGTTTACTTGTGTCTCTTTTCTAACGTTTTTTGGCGTTACTGCCTCGGCGCAGACCGCAAGTGTGCCTGGCGGTGTGACGCCTAACTGGGTATTGCCTAGCTCTCAATTGCCGCCACCCACCCCTTTAGCGCCGCTAACAATGCGTTCGAGGCCTGTGGTAATTCAGGCATCTGGCCAAGTTGTACCAGCCGGTCCCCGAACTGTCTACTACGACACAAGTTTGACCGCGTGCCCAGCAGGTCAAAAGCTGGATCATTTCTGGATTTACGAAGACATACCTGGGCGAAGCGGTGCTGATTGGTGCGCAGCACCCACGGCATCAACAGCAACTCAAGATGCTGATTTGACATCCCAACCCGACAACAAGCCAATTTTCATGACTGGCTGTGTGCCTGGCAGCTACTGGACTTACGCGCATCTTAAAAAGTCAAATCCTTCATTCAGGTACAACAGTCCCCAATTGAGGGGGGTTAATATGGTTTGTATTCCGGATGGACTGCCGCCCGGGCCACCGGAGTTAGAAAGCGGACCGCAGGCCGAAGCTGAGGGCACTCCTGATAACGGCTCAAGCTGCCCACGCGTGGGTGGAGGCAGGCAAATTGGCTACAGATCAGATTCGTCTGCATATTTAGTAGGCAAGCCCATCCTGCCAGCCACGGGCGAAGAAACTCACAGCGAAACAGATTATTCAGGCACTGGCCCAAGCGCCTTAAGCCTGACCCGCAGCTACAGAACCAGCAGAGTGGTCACCGGCTTGGTCGGCTACACAGGCCCGGTGAACCAAGGCAGCTTTAACCCCGGCCTGGGTCAAGCCTGGTCACACAACCACGCCCATTACCTGGTCCAGTCAAATGCAGCAGGCACTGCACCTACAGCAGGCAGCACAGCCAAAGTCATGCTGGGCGACGGCACAGTCCGCGCTTTCACATTCAGCACCGCCACCAATGGCTACCAGAGCGACAACAGCGCAGACAGCTTGAGTGTTAATGCTGCAGGCCCGGTCTATACAAGACAAGACAACGACACCACCTGGCAATTCAATGCAGCAGGCCAGCTGCAAACCATTACCCAGCGCAATGGCTGGACCACCACCTACTACTACAGCACCGCCAGTACCCCTTTCAATGTTGCACCTGCAGCAGGTTTGCTTATCAGCGTGACCAACCCCTTTGGTCGCAGCATCAACTTTGTCTACAACGCAAGCAGCCAACTCATTGGCGTGACCACCCCAGACGGCCAAACCACCAGCTACGGCTACGACAGCGCAGCCAACACAGCTCGTTTGACCACAGTGACCTACACAGATGCAGCCAGCAAGTCCTACCTGTACGAGAACCCCACACTCCCCCAGCTGCTGACAGGCATCACCGACGAAGCCAATAACCGCTACGCCAGCATCGCCTACGACGCCCAAGGCAGAGGCATCAGCACAGAGCTGGCAGGCGGAGCCAACAAATACACCATCGCCTATCCAGCAAGTGCAGCAACTTCAGGCGCATCCACCGCTCCCACCGTTGTCACTGACCCCTTAGGCACCGCACGCAGCTACAACTACGGCATTACCAAGGGCAAGCTGGCCGTGACAGGCGCAGACCTGCCCAGTGGCTCAGGCGGGGCTGACGCGGCCAGCCGCGTACAAGACACCAACGGCTTTGTGACCCAAGAGACCGACTTCCTGGGCGTGCAAACCCTGTACACCTGGGACGTATCCCGCCGTCTGCCCCTGGCCACCACCCAGGCCGCAGGCCGACCAGAGGCGCAAACCAGCAGCACCCAGTGGCACCCCAGCTTTCGGCTGCCCGCGCTGGTCACTGAAAGTGGCCGCACCACCGCCTATACCTACGATGCCCAGGGCAACAAACTCAGCCAGACCATCACCGACACAGCAACGGGTCAGGCCCGCACCTGGCAATGGACGTACAACAACGCAGGCAACGGCGCGGGTCTGGTCGCCACCAGCACAGACCCCAAAGGCGGCATCACCCGCTACAGCTACAACGCCCAGGGCAATTTGGTCAGCATGACCAACACGCTAGGCCACGTCAGCAACTACAGCTACGACAGCGCAGGCCGTCTGGCACTACAGACCGAGCCCAACGGCCTGGCCACCGCGTACAGCTACGACGCACGCGGACGCTTGCTGACAGCAGCCACAGGCACGGGCAATTCAGTCGAAGTCACCAGCTACACCTACCACCCCACAGGCCAGCTAGCCACCGCCGTACTGCCCAGTGGTTATAGCGCCGCCTACAGCTACGACGCCGCCCAACGCCTGACATCCGCCACAGACAACCGGGGCAACAGCGTGGCCTACACGCTGGACGCCATGGGCAACCGGGTCAGAGAAGAAGTCAAAGACCAGGGCAACACACTAGCCCTGGCCACCGGCAAAGTCATCAACCAGCTCAATCGAGTGGTCGCGCATACAGGTGCGCAAAACCAGACCACAGCACTAGGCTACGACGCCAACGGCCAGCCAGTCAGCCAGAGCGACCCGCTCAATCAAACCACCCAGCAAACACTAGACGGCCTCAAACGCCCAGTTGCCATCACCTTTGCAGACAACGCAGTGGCCAGCCATAGCTACAACCAGCTGGACCAGCTGACCAACGTCACCGACCCCAAAGGCGTGGCCACCACCTACAGCCGCAACGCCTTTGGCGAAGTGATGACCGAGACCAGCCCAGACATCGGCAGCATCAGCTACCAGCGCAACGCCGCAGGCCAAGTCATTGGCACAGTCGATGCCAAAGGCAACAGCACGGCCATCACCCGCGACGCCCTGGGCCGGCCACTGACCGTGACCCGCACCGCGCCCACCCCTGCAGGCACCGCACACATCAGCACCTACACCTGGGATGGATCGG
>JANMIH010000553.1:0-5635 GCA_031375685.1 Polaromonas sp.
CTCGCCATCTTCAATTTTGTTGACCTTGGCGCGCTGCTGGCCTTCGACCAACACCTTGACTGTGCCATCGGGCAGTTTGAGCAACTGCAAAATGGTAGCCACGCAGCCCACGTTGAACATGTCTTCGACGACTGGCTCATCTTTGGCGGCGGTTTTTTGCGCCACCAGCATGATGCGGCGCTCCGACTCCATCGCCGATTCAAGCGCCTTGATGCTCTTGGGGCGACCGACAAACAGCGGGATCACCATATGCGGAAACACCACCACGTCACGCAGTGGCAACAGGGGCAGGTCTAAAGGAACGGGAGGCAAGGTAGTGGGTGCTGACATAAATACCTTAAAAGACCATTAAAAACACAACAACGCTGATTGTGATTTGGGGCAAAAAAAGCAAACTTCAAGCTTTTTTCGCCACTTCACGGTAGACCAGCAAGGGCGCGATGTTTTCTTCAATGGTTGATTCATCCACCACCACTTTTTCCACATTGCTGGTGGTTGGCAAATCAAACATGGTGTCAATCAGTGATTGCTCCAGAATCGAACGCAAACCGCGCGCGCCTGTTTTGCGAGCCAGCGCCTTGCGGGCAATGGCTTTAAGTGCTGATGGCCGAATCTCCAGGTCAACGCCTTCCATCGCTAACAGTTTGCTGAACTGCTTGACGACTGCGTTTTTTGGCTCGGTCAAGATTTGCACCAGCGCGTCTTCGCTTAGTTCCGCCAGCGTGGCCACGACTGGCATGCGGCCGACCAGTTCGGGAATCAACCCAAACTTGATCAAGTCCTCTGGTTCAACATCTTTGAACGACTCTGTCAGGCTTCTCGCCTTTTTGCTTTTGACGGCAGCACCAAAGCCGATGCCGGATGCCTCAGTGCGGTTTTCAATGACCTTTTCGAGCCCTGAAAATGCACCGCCACAGATGAACAAAATATTCGTCGTGTCCACCTGCAAGAAGTCCTGGTTCGGGTGCTTGCGCCCACCTTGCGGCGGTACCGACGCCATGGTGCCTTCAATCAACTTGAGGAGTGCCTGCTGCACGCCCTCGCCAGACACGTCACGGGTGATGGACGGGTTATCAGACTTTCGCGAAATTTTGTCAATCTCGTCGATGTACACAATGCCCTGCTGTGCGCGTTCGACTTCATAGTTGCAACTTTGTAGCAGCTTTTGAATGATGTTTTCAACGTCTTCACCCACATAACCGGCTTCAGTCAGCGTCGTGGCATCGGCCATGACAAACGGCACATTCAGCGTGCGAGCAAGTGTTTGAGCCAGCAGCGTTTTACCTGAGCCGGTGGGGCCTATCAGCAAGATGTTGCTTTTGGTCAGCTCAACATCGTCCTTTTTGGCTTTTTCCTTGTGACGCAGGCGCTTGTAGTGGTTGTAAACCGCCACCGCCAAAGTGCGCTTGGCCGGCTCCTGGCCAATCACGTAACCGTCAAGCGTGGTTTTGATTTCCAGCGGGGTGGGCAGGTCGCCACGGGTTTCAGCCGCGTCCAGGCCAACTGGCAATTCGTCACGAATGATGTCATTGCAAAGGTCTATGCATTCGTCGCAAATAAAAACGGAGGGTCCGGCGATGAGTTTTTTGACTTCATGCTGACTTTTGCCGCAAAACGAGCAATACAAAGTCTTTTCGCTGGAGGAGCCTTTTTTGTCGGCCATTATGGGGATGCCTTATTGACGGTGAGCACGGTGGCTGTACAGAATTTACCAATGATAACCAAATAAAAAAGGCGCTCCTTGTTACAAGAAGCGCCGTTTTCTCGAGCTGAAATCCGAATTACGGGCGTTTAGAGATGACTTCGTCCACCAGGCCGTATTCCTTCGCTTCGCTGGCCGACAGCCAGTAATCCCGCTCCATGTCGCGGGCAATCTTTTCCATCGGCTGACCAGTGCGCTCCGCCAGGATTTTGTTGAGCTGTTCGCGGGTTTTCAGGATTTCACGCGCAGAGATTTCAATGTCGCTGGCCATGCCGCGTGCACCGCCCGATGGCTGGTGGATCATGACGCTGGAATTTGGCAACGCAAAGCGCTTGCCTTTTGCGCCGGCAGCCAACAGGAAAGAACCCATGCTGGCAGCCATGCCAGTACACAGCGTTGACACATCGGGCTTGATGAAATTCATAGTGTCAAAAATCGCCAGGCCCGCGCTGACAGAGCCGCCAGGCGAGTTGATGTACAGCGAAATGTCTTTGTCAGGGTTTTCGCTTTCCAGGAAGAGCAACTGCGCCACCACCAGATTGGCCATGTAGTCTTCGACCGGGCCGACCAGAAAAATCACGCGTTCTTTGAGCAGACGCGAGTAAATGTCATAAGAGCGCTCGCCACGGCCAGACTGCTCAATGACCATGGGCACCAAGCCAAGTGCCTCGGTTTGCAAGGAGTCGTATGCGCGGAAAGGCGCGCCGTCAAAAGGGGTCTTGTTCATGCTGTAACTCCAGATTTAGATGTGCTTAATGTACCCAAAAGAAATGGGGCTTGTGCGCTGGAGTTCAACCCATGCACAAGCCCCATTTTTCAAGAGCTTGACTTGTTTAGTTTTGCGCCATCAAGTCGTCAAAAGACACGGCTTTTTCAACCACTTTGGCTTTGGACAGCACGTAATCAGTCACGTTGTTTTCAATCACAACGCCTTCGACCTCCGCCATGCGCCGGTTGTCGCTCAGGTACCACTTGACCACATCGGCTGGCTTTTCATAACTGGCTGCCAGCTCTTCAATGTGCGCCTTGAGTTGCTCGGGCTTGGCTTGCAGGTTGTTGGCACGAACCAGGTCAGCCACGACAAGCCCCAAACGCACGCGCTTTTCAGCTTGTGGGCGAAAGATGTCATCGGGAATCGGCGCTTTGTCAGCATCTTTGACGCCGCGCTGCTTCAGGTCGGCTCTGGCCGCGGTGATCATGCGCTCCAACTCGTCCTGCACGCTGGCGTTGGGCAAGTCCAGTTCGGCCTTGGACACCAGGGCATCCATCACGGCTGCCTTGTTTCGGGCCAGCACGCGAAACTTGACTTCACGCTCCAGATTCTTTTTGATGTCTGAGCGCAAGCCATCCACCGATGCATCAGCAATACCGAGTGATTTGGCCAGGGCTTCATTGACTTCAGGCAGGTGCGCTGCTTCGAGTTTTTTAACCGTAACCAAAAAGTCAGCCTGCTTGCCTGCCACGTCCTGGCCATGGTAGTCCGCCGGGAAGTTCACAGGGAAGGTTTTGCTCTCGCCGGTTTTCATGCCGCGCACAGCGTCTTCAAATTCTTTCAGCATCTGGCCGTCACCAATCAAAAACTGAAAGTCGTCCGCCTTGCCGCCAGCAAATGTTTCGCCGTCAACCTTGCCTTCAAAGTCAATCGTCGCACGGTCGCCGTCTTGGGCGGCCGCGTCCATGGCGCGCTGGGAGAAAGTGCGGCGTTGCTTGCGCAAAATGTCCAGCGTTTTGTCAATGGCAGCGTCGCTCACATCGGCGCTGATTTTTTCGACTTCAGCCGTGGTCAGGTCGCCAAATACGACTTCAGGGTAAACCTCGAAAATCGCATCAAAAGTCATTTCGCCCTCAGGTGCGCCTTCTTTTTCGCTGATGCGGGGCTGGCCTGCAACACGCAGTTTGGCCTCATTGGCAGCGGCAGAAAATGCCTGACCGAACTTGTCGTTCATGACTTCGTTATGGACTGAATAACCGTTGCGGTGGGCTACCACATTCATCGGCACTTTGCCGGGGCGAAAGCCGTCCATCTTGACGGTGCGAGCCAGCTTTTTCAGGCGCGCATCGACCTCTGACTGAATGACGCCGACAGGCAGGGTCAAGGTGATTTTGCGTTCAAGCTTTTCCAGGGTTTCAACAGTCACGGCCATGATGCTCTTTCTAGTGTCCAAATTGTCAAGGTGGTGCGCGGGGCGGGACTCGAACCCGCACAGTATTGCTACCGTCAGGACCTAAACCTGGTGCGTCTACCAATTTCGCCACCCGCGCTAAAAACGAAGCGACTGGTGATATCAACCAGCCCTTCAGAATTAGGTCAACTTTTGATTTTAGCCTGTAACGGGTGCGGGATGGCGCTTGACTCTAAACCATGCGGCGTACATCGCTGGCAGCGCAAGCAGCGTCAGCGCGGTTGCCACAATCAACCCGCCCATGATGGCGACCGCCATCGGTCCCCAGAACACGCTGCGCGACAGCGGGATCATGGCCAGCACCGCAGCGGCGGCTGTCAACACAATGGGACGGGCGCGGCGCACGGCTGACTCCACAATCGCGTCCCAGGCTGCCACGCCGCGTGCCCGTTCATGTTCGATCTGGTCAATCAAGATCACCGAGTTACGCTGAATCATGCCCATCAGTGCAATCACACCCAGCAAGGCGACAAAACCAAATGGCCGGCCTAGCAGAAGCAGCGCGCCCGCCACTCCGGCAATGCCTAACGGTCCGGTCAGAAACACCAGCATGGCGCGACTGAAGCTTTGCAGTTGCAGCATCAGCAGCGTAAACGTCAAGAACAGCATGATCGGCACACCCGCCACGATCGATGCCGAGCCTTTGCTGCTTTCCTCCACCGCACCCGCAACCTCAACCCGATAAGCACCAAAGCCCTGCGCTTTCCACTTCGTTTCAAGCGCTTTCAGTTTGGGTGCCAGCTCATTGCTGACAGTCGCGCCCTGCAAGCCTTCAATGATGTCGCTTTGCACGGTGATGGCGTAGTTGCGGCCTTCGCGCCACATCACGCCTGACTCCCAGGCAAACACCGGCTTGGCAATTTGCGTCAGCGGAATCGATTTGCCCGATGCCGTTGGCAAATAGGCATTGGCGATGTCGGTGATGGCATTGCGTTCATCCTGCGGCTGGCGCAACACAATGTCGATGAGTTTGTCGCCTTCACGGAACTGCCCGACAGTGCTACCCGACAAGATGGTTCGCGAAGCTTGGGCAATCGACTGGCTGGTCACGCCCAAAGCGCGGGCCTTGGACTGGTCAACCTCCAGGCGCAGCACTTTGACCGACTCGTTCCAGTTGTCGTTCACACCGCGCGTGTTGGCATTGTCACGAAAGATGGCTTTGACTTCATCAGCCCGCTCTCGCAACACCAGCGGGTCACTGCCGACCACACGAAACTGCACCGGGTACGGCACCGGCGGGCCATTGGGCAACAGTTTGACGCGGCCACGCACTTCAGGAAACTCTTGTGCCAGCAGTGCGGGCAGCTTGATGCGCAATGATTCACGTACCTTTAAGTCCTTGGGCAACACAATCAGTTGCGACACATTGGTTTGAGGAAACACCTGATCCAGCGGCAGGTAAAAACGCGGAACGCCCGAGCCGACCCAGGTGGCAACAGATGTCACGCCTTCTTCTTGCATCAGCCGCGCTTCCACCCGCTTGGCAGTGGCTTCATTCGCAGCAAACGACGTGCCTTCGGGGAACCAGATGTCGAGCATGATCTCAGGACGGCTGGAGTCGGGGAAGAACTGCTGCTGCACTTTGCCCATGCCGACAATGCCCAGCGCAAAAATCAGCACTGTGCTGCCAATCGTGATCCAGCGGTACTGCACGCACCAGTTCACGGCTTTACGGAAGGTGTTGTAGAAAGGCGAGTCAAACATGTCGTGGTCGTCTTCAGCCGCGCTGTCGTCGTCGTGGGCTTTTTCC
>JANMIH010000580.1:0-3091 GCA_031375685.1 Polaromonas sp.
GCGAGCCTGGGAAACCAGGCGAACCACGCAATCAAGGCCGGATATAAGTGAGCAGCCGACTTCTTCGCAACACAACACAAATTCTTCTTGCTATCCGGGAGGCATCCATATAAGCAGCAGCATGATCGGTGTTTTAGGCGGCATGGGGCCACTGGCCACGGTCGACTTTTTTAATAAAGTGCTGCTGGCCACCCCCGCCACGGGTGACGCTGACCATGTGCCGCTTTTGATCCAGTCAGACCCCCGCATCCCACCGCGCCCGGCAGCCATTTTGGGTAGTGCGCGCTCACCCCTGCCGGAGCTGCTGGCAGGGCGTGACAGATTGATTGCCGCAGGCGCTACGGCCCTGGCCATGCCCTGCAACACCGCGCATTACTGGTATGCCGATTTGGCCAGCGGCTGCAGCGTACCCTTCATCAGTATCGTCACGGCCAGCATCGCAGAAGTCGGCAAGCTGGCCGCGCCGGGCGCAAGCATCGGCATCATCGCCACCCGCGCCACATTGGCTGCCAGGCTTTTTGACGAGCCACTGCAAAGCGCAGGCTACAAAGCCCTGCTGCCCGATGACACCATGATGGACACGCTGGTCTTGCCAGGCATTGACCTTGTCAAGGCTGGCCAGGCCGCCCAAGGCGGGCAACTGATAGCGCAGGCTGTTCAGACGCTGTTAAGCCAGGGCGCTGGCGCGGTGGTTTTAGCTTGTACTGAAATCCCCTTGGCGCTGGACGCCTTTCAGTCACCGCTGCGCGCCCACTGCGTTGACACCACCGCCGCGTTGGCGCGTGCCTGCGTGGCCTGGTGGCAGGCTGATGGGGCAAAAAACAGCTAAAAAGTGCTGTTTGAGCCCTTTTTTCGGGCTCTTTTACCCATCATTTAGGGCTGTAACCCAATAAATACGAGCGTAGGCAGCTCTTGTATCAATAGCGTTTAATGCCCCCTGCTATTTGCTTTCTACGCCACAATTAGCCGTTACCAACACGTAATAACACGTAACGCACGATGCAATAAAATTCACCACTTCTTACAATGCACTGACAAAAATCCAGGGAGCAGTTCCATTTGAGCTACAGCAATCGCGTTCGCGACACCAATCAACCTGTTGAGCCGTCTTTTCAACACCCAAACCCAAGCATCGCAAGCATCGCCAAATGTGCGGTCGCGGTTTTAACCAGTCTGCTACTCGGTAACCCTGCCCAAGCACAGACGACCGCAACACCCTCACCCCCACCCGCGATCACACCCGCCCAAGAGCGCGACATTAGCAGCCGTAACCAGCAAGAGTTACAAAGACTGCAACAGCAAGAGCAGCAACAACGGCAACAACAAGACCGCACCCCGACGTGCGGCTGCCAGCACCAGCACCAGCACCGCCGGCCAGCGCCCGTTTGCCCATTGAGCCCAATTGCTTCGTCATCCAGCAACTGTCGCTTAAAACCACCCCGACTGAAAAACCGCAGGTTGCCGCCCAATTTGGCTGGCTGCTCGATACGCTGTCCGGCCCAGAGCAAAACGACTCACCGCTGCGCCGCTGTGTGGGCGCTGACGGCGTCAGCCTGCTGCTCAAGCGCGCGCAAGACGTGCTGGTAGCGCGTGGCTACGTCACCAGCCGCGTCGTGGCACAGGCGCAAGACCTGAGCCAGGGCGCGTTCACACTCAGCATCATTCCCGGCCGCATCCGCGCGATACGTTTTACCGCAGACAGCAGCAATCGGGGCACCCAGTGGAACGCCGTGCCCGCCAAACCCGGCGACATACTGAACCTGCGCGACATCGAGCAGGCGCTAGAAAACCTCAAGCGCGTGCCCACTGCCGAGGCCGACATACAAATCGAGCCCGCTGATGCAACAGACGGGCAGCCCGCACAACCCGGCCAGAGCGATTTGGTCATCAGCTACAAGCAGGCCTTTCCTTTCAGGGCATCGCTGTCGCTCGACGACAGCGGCTCCAAGGCCACAGGCAAATACCAGGGCGCCCTGACCATCAGCTACGACCACTTTTTAACCCTGAACGATTTGCTCTACGTCACGCTCAACCGCGACCTGGGCGGCGGCCCAGCCCTGCCGCGCGGCAGCAGCGGCAACACCGTGCATTATTCCGTGCCCTACGGCTACTGGTTATTGACCACCACCGCCAACAACAGCCGTTATGACCAAACGGTTGTGGGCTTGAACCAGAACTATGTCTACAGCGGCAACAGCAGCAATGTAGATGTCAAGCTGGCACGGCTGGTGTACCGCGATGCATCGCGTAAAACCACCTTGGCCTTGCGCGGCTTTCGGCGCGCGTCCAGCAACTTCATTGACGACACAGAAATTGAAGTCCAGCGCCGTGTGGTGGGCGGCTTTGAGGCCAGCGCCCAGCACCGCGAATTTATAGGCCGCAGCACGCTGGATGTCAGCCTGGCCTACAAACGCGGCACAGGCGCATTTGGCTCATTGGCCGCACCCGAGCAAGCCGTGGGCGAAGGCACATCCCGCATGCAACTGACCACGCTGGACGCCAGCCTGAGTGTGCCCTTCAAGTGGCTGGCGCAAAACCTGCGCTACAACGCCACGCTGCGTAGCCAGGCCAACCACACCCCCCTTACCCCGCAAGACCGGTTTGCCATCGGCGGGCGCTACACGGTGCGCGGCTTTGACGGCGAGTCATCCCTTTCAGCCGAGCGCGGCACGCTGCTGCGCAATGACCTGAGCTGGGTACTGGGCGGCAGTGGCCAAGAGCTGTATGCCGGCCTTGACTACGGCGACGTCAGTGGCCCCAGCAGCGAGTTTTTGGTTGGCAAAAGCTTGAGTGGCGCAGCGATTGGCCTGCGCGGCGCTTTCAAAGGTCTGCAATACGACGTGTTTGCAGCCAAGCCATTGCGCAAGCCTGAGGGTTTTAATACCAGTGACTACACGGTGGGCGTCAGCCTTAATTTCAGTTTTTAAATATCATTTTTTGACGCAAAGCACCCCATGAACAAATCCCTCTACCGCATCGTCTTCAATCAAAGCCGAGGCCAGTTAATGGCCGTGGCCGAGACAGCGGGCGCCCAAGGCAAGGCAGCCAGTGGTCAAACCCAAGGCGGCGACAGCAGCGGCGCAGGGCCGCT
>JANMIH010000048.1:0-1566 GCA_031375685.1 Polaromonas sp.
ATGACGAAAATCAGGTTGTCGAGCTTTTCACGAGCGGCCAAGCCAATCGCGCCCAAAGACTCGACCTCGTCCATCTCGCCATCACCGCAAAACACCCAGACCTTGCGGTTCTCGGTGTTGGCAATGCCGCGCGCGTGCAGATATTTCAGGAACCTGGCCTGGTAAATCGCCATCAACGGGCCCAGACCCATCGACACCGTGGGAAACTGCCAAAACGATGGCATCAATTTGGGGTGCGGGTAGCTCGACAAGCCTTTGCCATCGACTTCCTGTCGGAAGTTAAGCAACTGTTCTTCGCTCAAGCGGCCTTCCAGGTAAGCCCTGGCGTAGACACCGGGTGACACGTGGCCTTGAATGTAGAGGCAGTCGCCACCATGATTTTCAGACTCTGCATGCCAGAAATGGTTGAAGCCCGCACCAAACATGCTGGCCAATGATGCGAATGAACCAATGTGTCCACCCAAATCGCCACCATCTGCCGGGTGCAAACGGTTGGCTTTGACGACCATGGCCATGGCGTTCCAGCGCATGTAGGCGCGCAGGCGCTCTTCAATCTCCAGGTTGCCGGGGGCGTGCTCTTGCTGCTCCGGCTCAATGGTGTTGACGTATCCGGTGGTGGCTGAAAAGGGCATGTCGATGCTCTTTTGCCGCGCATGCTCCAGCAGTTGTTCGAGCAGAAAGTGGGCGCGCTCGGGGCCTTCACTTTCGATCACGGCGGACAGCGCGTCCATCCACTCTCGGGTTTCTTGCGCGTCTTTGTCGATTGCCTGAATTGGATTGGCCGCCATGTCTTGTCTCCTGCTTTTAAATGCTGCTGATGTTTGCCCGCTGGCCGACCTGGTTGAGTCCGGTCATAGGTCTGAAAATTGTGCCTAGTGACGTTTGTAAACGCTGTTTTAGGCTTAAGCGTCTAGTTTCTCATATTTTTTAAAATATTTCAAATAATGATTATCAATTTCATATTAAGAAATATTCAGACTTTTGAAAGCCATGGAAACCCGAATACAAAGAGGCAAAACACTTAAACTGAGACTTCCACCCTATGCCTAAAAACACACCCTCCCTGCCCACCCCATCCCCCCTTTCCAAAGCGCTGGGTTGGTGGCGTCACTGGTGGCGCAAACAATCACCTGCCCGGCAAGACCGGTTCATCATGCTCGGGCCTTTGCTGGCTGTGGTTCTGTTTTTGGCAGCCGTTATCGCCGCGTTTGGCTATTTGCGTATAGAGGAAATTGATCGGGAACAGCAGGCATTGAAACGGGATGTTGAATATGCCCAGCAACGTCTGCGCCTGCGCCTGCTGGAACGGCAGGAACAGTTAATGCGTATAGGCCGCGATGTGTCAAACCGCGAGATTGATGCCGAGGAATTTATCGCGCAGGCCGAGTCCATCGTCAATCAGTACCCGGAGCTGCTGGCTGTGAGCTGGATCGATGGCAAGCGACGCGTCAAAGTCAGCTATGCATCGGCCAGCGCCAGTGGGGATCAACTCCGTACGCCCGGCGAGCTGTTAAAAGTGGGCGAAACCGGCGGTACTTATGATCTGGCGCGTGATTTGCGCCAACC
>JANMIH010000112.1:0-8533 GCA_031375685.1 Polaromonas sp.
CTGGCCAACATCAGCAAGAAATGGACGATGCCGCTGCGGGACTGGAAAGCTGCGTTGACCCGGTTTACCATACAGTTTGAGGAGAGAATGCCAAAGACTTAAATACCCACGCCCCGTTTACACAAAATTCTGGACACCCTCAACTCTTCTGGTATTTCTGTCGTCCTCACACGAGGCAGCGAACGGATGGTTTCTTTATTTCCTAGGCACTCCTTTTGCTATCGCCACCGGCATCGCAGGAGCAAAATTTTATGACGCCAGAAAATTTAACCAATCAGCCTAACCCGCCAGTCGAGAGGGACGCCGGTCAAGCGGCACTTCTCCGAACAGGCCGCCTCGCGCGGCGCCCCTCACTTCTACGTTAAACCTCATGCACTCACCAGCCATTGTCTTGGCCATGCTTTTGGGAACCATCGGTGTTCCATTGGCAGGCCTCTTTCTTTTGCTACTCCTTGCGTCGCTATTCGTTCGCCGCACCCGTGCGTTTTCCGGTCAACTGCTCGTCCGAGCTTTGGGCGTGGGGATTGGGCTCGCCTTGGTCATGTGGCTGTTCGCCCTTGGCTCCATGCTGCCGGCTCCGTTTCACTACCAAGCTGGATTGACGGTGTTGCCGTTTGGGTTTGCCATAGGTGGTTTTGTGTTTTTCTTCGTGCTTTTGCGCCAGAGTAAAGACCGCGCTAAGAATGGGTCGGCTTAACATGTCAATCGACACTGGCCCACAACAGCACGAGGCGGCACCGCCGCAAGTGTTGGAAGTCCGGTCATTTTCACGTTAGGCCGGACAAATGGGAAAGGTGGAACTCTTTGCTAATTGGCTATGGCTTCTGTCCGGTGTTCTTGGCCTACTGTTTGTTTTTCTTGGTTTCGCTGCGACCGCAATTCTCCTATTCAGCCGCGAATACGCGTTTGCTAAAGGCATAGCCTTTCTTGTCGCAAGGATCGGCGTTTCGGCCATTGCCTGCTTTGGGTTCAGCTTTGGCTGTAACTACAGTCCGACAAGGCCAGGCAACGGTATCGAAATTTCAGTCTTGCTTGCCAGCGTTTCGTTGGTGCTCTTGGTGTTCGGTTACTTTCGTGCGTTCAAAATTTTCGTTGAAACGGGATCAAAAACGTGATCACAAATGTTGGTCTGAAGGCTGAGTCTCAACATATTCAGCAACGAGAAATCTCGGTTCAACAGCAGGTGCTGCCCCCCCCCCCTACAGGCTGTTCGTCGCGGACAAGCAGCTGAAGGCCGCTGCGCGGCGTGTGCTTCCCGCCGGACAACGCTGTAGTTAGGTTTCGGATGGATATCTTCCCGTTCGTTTTGGCCGTCTTGTTACCGTTCATGGGGTTGGCCCTACTACTATTCCGCACCATCGCACGCAACTTGTCTCGCGGCGGCATCGGTCTTCTTGGTTCAATTCTCCTATTTTGGGCAGGGCTCGTAGCTTTGCCCTTTTGCATATTTGCAGCCTTAGTCCCGACTCTGAATTACCTTTTCCGAACTTTTCCGTTTTTGCAGGCAGCTGCCTGGGATGTCGGTTTGGCGATTGCCCTCTCAGTGGGGTTGTTACTGACCTATGTAGTTGCTGCCATAGTAGGCGCTATCGCCACATGGAAATTCATGTCTCTCCGGAAGCTACAGATTGAAACCGCCACCTAACCCTACGGGTGACCCCGTTCCCTTCGCTCTCTGGACGCTGCGCGATGAAGCTGCGCAGCGCCGATCACCTCCACGTTAGCCCGCACATCCACGCCAATGCTTCAAACACGCCTTATCGTCCTCGTCTGGTTGGCATCCGCTGTGTCATGCGTGATGTGGCCAATTTTCTTCACGACACAACGTGATTGGCCGCTGGAAGCATTGACCTATGCCCGATGGGTCGAATATCAATCTTCGCTGCTAGCCTTTTCAAGCCAGGCAAAGTTAATTGGTGCCGTCCTTTTGCTGGGAGGAGCTTCTTTGGTCTTTTGGCGCATTCGCCTCGGCGCTGTGCCCTTTGCTGCAGGTCTTTTACTTCATGGCTACTCCAGCTTCGATTTACTGCCAACGATCGCGGCAAGCACCACACTAGCTGTTTTCGCTTTTTTCTACGTAGTGTCTGGCCTAGTCATCGGAATCTCCTTGTCGTCACATGCACCTCCTCTACCAAGCGCTGGCTAACAGGTTCGTCGATTGAACCCACAACGGCGGGCCGCGCTTCTGCCATTCTTCACAACTGAGTGCGCCGTTGCGGTCCACTCTCGGCCAACGTTAAACACCCTAAAGCAGCCCTGCTCGAAATTGGGTTACCTAATAGCGGCAACTCGCCAACGTCCGCTCTTAACCCACACCAGCCGTTCGCCCAGTTCTAAAGTCGCCAAACTTCATGTGGGGCACCCTGCACGAAAAGTCAGCGACTATGCCTCACGCGGCTTCACCATCCCCGCCGCCTTCTTCGCATTCACCCGCGCCACCTCCACATCGGCATCAAAAGCCAGCGCAACGCCCATGCGGCGGCGGGCGTTGCTTTCTGGTTTGCCGAACAGGCGAATGTCGGTGTTGGGCACGCGCAGTGCGACGGCTACGCCGTCAAACACGATGCCTTTGGCTTCTACCCCGCCGTAGATGACGGCGCTAGCGCCTGGGGTGCGCAGGGTAGTGTTGACGGGCAGGCCCAGGATGGCTCTGGCGTGCAGTTCAAACTGGGTTTGTACTTGCGTACACATGGTGACCATGCCGGTGTCGTGGGGGCGGGGGCTGACTTCGCTGAACCAGACCTCGTCGCCTTTGACGAACAGCTCTACACCAAACACCCCCTGACCGCCCAGGTTGTCTGTCACGGCTTTGGCGATGTCGCGGCTGCGCTGAAGAGCTTTGGCGCGCATGGGGTGGGGTTGCCAGCTTTCTACATAGTCGCCGCTGACCTGGATGTGGCCGATGGGTTCGCAGAAATGGGTTTCAACCTCGCCGTTGGCATCCAGGGCGCGCACGGTGAGCTGGGTGATTTCGTAGTCAAAGTCAATGAAGCCTTCAACAATCACGCGGCCATGACTGACGCGGCCACCCGCCATGGCGTAGTCCCAGGCTGTTTTGACGTCTGCCGGCCCTGCAATTTTGCTTTGGCCTTTGCCAGATGAACTCATCACCGGTTTGACGATGCAGGGGTAGCCTATCTTGCTGTCGATGGCGGCTTGCAGTTCGGCCAGTGAGTCACAAAACACATAGGGGCTGGTGGGCAAGCCCAATGTTTCAGCGGCCAGGCGGCGAATGCCTTCGCGGTCCATCGTCAGGCGGGCGGCGCGTGCTGTGGGTATGACGCGGGCGGTGCCGGCGGCTTCCAGCGCTTCGAGCATGGCGGTGGCGATGGCTTCAATTTCTGGCACGACCAGGTGCGGCTTTTCATTTTCAATTAAGGCCTTGAGCTGCGCGGGGTCGCTCATGGTGATGGTGCGAGCGTGGTGCGCCACCTGCTGGCCTGGCGCGTTGTCGTAACGGTCAACGGCAATCGTTTCAACACCCAGGCGCTGCAGCGCAATCAAGACCTCTTTGCCAAGCTCGCCGGAGCCAAGCAGCATGACTTTGGTGGCGTTGGGGGACAGGGGGCGTGCCGAAGGTGGTCATAAAAATTCCGGATGGGGATGGGCAGATCAAAAAAGACAAACAAGTTTACCTTCGTACACATCGGTAGAAATTCTCGCAAGGCACAATAAGCACATGAATTCAATAAGCGCGTCTCCGATATTTTCCATTCAAGGCCTGACCAAAAAATACGGTGACACCACCGTTGTCAACAACCTGTCTTTTGACATCCAGCCCGGTGAATGCCTGGGCGTGATTGGGCCGAACGGTGCAGGTAAAACCACCACCATCCGCATGTGCCTGGGGCTGACCGCCCCTGATGCGGGCAGTGTGACGTTTCATCAGCCGGGGCAAAGCACCTTGCAGATGCCGCGCGACGCGCTGGCCATCAAGGACAAGCTGGGCATCGTCAGCCAGTTTGACAGCCTGGACCCGGACTTTTCTTGTGCTGAAAACCTGCTGGTGTTTGGCCGTTACTTTGGCTTGAAAGATGCGGTGATCAAGGAGCGCATTCCCAAGCTGCTGGAATTTGCGGCGCTGACCAGCAAGGCGGGCGCCAAGTTGAGTGAGCTCTCAGGCGGCATGAAGCGGCGACTGTCCCTGGCGCGCGCGTTGGTCAATGACCCGCAGTTGCTGCTGCTTGATGAGCCGACCACAGGCCTGGACCCGCAAGCCCGGCATTTGATGTGGGAGCGCTTGCAGCGCTTGGTGCAGCAGGGTAAATCGATTTTGCTAACCACCCACTTCATGGATGAAGCCGAGCGCCTGTGCAACCGCCTGCTGGTGCTGGACCACGGCAAAAAAATGACCGAAGGCACGCCGCGCCAGTTAATAGCAGACAACCTTGAGCCTGATGTGGTGGAGGTGTATGGCACCGGGGCTTTGGCTTTGCTTGATTCGCCGCTTAAGGCCCTGGCGGCGCGGGTTGAAGTCAGTGGTGAAACGGTTTTTTTCTACACCCAGGACTCCAAGCGCTTGCTGGAGGCGCTGACGGGCTACCCGCAGCTGCGCACCCTGCACCGCCCTGCCAACTTGGAGGACTTGTTCTTGAAATTAACAGGTCGGCAAATCAGGGAGGACGCATGATGACCAGCATTTGGGCCGCGCCCCGCATCAGGATGCGCTGGCTGCCTGTTTTCAGGCGCAACTTTCTGGTCTGGCGCAAGCTGGCCATCCCCAGCCTGGTGGGCAACATTGCCGAGCCACTCATCACGCTGGTGGCTTTTGGCTACGGTCTCGGGGTGCTGATTGGTACGGTGAACTTGAACGGTAATGCCGTGCCCTACCTGCTGTTTTTGGCCAGCGGCTCGGTGTGCGCCAGCGCGATGCAGGCGGCGTCGTTTGAGGCGCTTTACTCGGCCTTTTCACGCATGCATGTTCAGCGTACCTGGGACGGCATCATGAATGCGCCGGTGCGGCTGGACGATGTGGTGTTTGCCGAAATGCTGTGGGCCGCTTTCAAGTCGCTGTTTACCAGCGTGGTGATCTTGGCTGTGATGCTGGCTTTGAACATCAGCCACAGCCCGATGTTGCTGCTGGCCTTGCCGCTGTTGGCGCTGGTGGGCATCACGTTTTCATGCATTGCGCTGATCTTCAATGCGCTGGCCAAGGGTTACGATTTTTTCACCTATTACTTCACGCTGTTTTTAACGCCCACCATGTTTTTGAGTGGTGTGTTTTTCCCGCGCGACCAGTTGCCCAGCGTGTTGCGTCATATCTCGGACTGGCTGCCACTGACAGCGGCGGTTGAGTTGATTCGGCCTCTGTTTTTAGGTCAGTGGCCTGCGCAGGGCTTGCTGCATCTGGCAGTACTGGTGACGTATGCCGTGGCTGGATTTTGGCTCGCATTGGGCCTGACGCGCAAAAGATTTCGCGGTTGAGGTTAAAAAGCTCTTTTGGAGCAATTTTTAAGCGTTTTCAGGTATCAAATCGGCCTTTAGACCAATAAATACGGGTGCAAGCAGCTCCTGATTTTATAGCGTTTTTACTGCCCAATGAACCTCTGCTGCAACTCTGCCAGCCCCAGTTCGTTCAGTATCTGGTGCAAGCGCTCTCGTGCAGCGCTGGTTTTGGACAAGTTCGCTGTTTTGGGTCTGCTGGCCAGAATCAACTCGTTCTTCATCGAATGCTCCCAGCCGACCAGCTCGGTCACAGTCACGTCGTAGCCGTTGGCTTCTAGCTGCAGGCAGCGCAGCACGTTGGTGATCTGGCTGCCAAACTCGCGGGTGTGCAGCGGGTGCCGCCACAGCTCAGCCAATGGCGTGCGGTTTAGATTCAAGGCTTTGCTTTTCTTCAGGACACCGGCCACCTCAGCCTGGCAGCACGGCACCAGCACCATGTGCTGCGCCTGCTTCGCCAAGCCAAAGGCTATTGCGTCGTCGGTGGCGGTGTCGCAGGCGTGCAGTGCTGTCACGATGTCGATGCGGCTTGGCAAGTCTTCTGACGTGGTGGCGTCTTTAACGGACAGGTTCAAGAACGACATGCGTTCAAAGCCCAAACGGGCCGCCAGCGCGCGGGACTTTTCAACCAATTCAGGCCGGGTTTCGATGCCGTACACATGGCAACTTGGCGGTCGCCCTGCGTACGCGACGTTAAAAAACAAGTCGTACAAGATAAAACCCAAATACGACTTGCCCGCGCCGTGGTCAGCCAGCGTGAAGGCGGCATCGCTTTTGTGTACCTCGTTGATCAGCGGCTCAATGAACTGGTACAGGTGGTACACCTGCTTGAGCTTGCGGCGCGTGTCCTGGTTCAGCTTGCCCTCTCGCGTCAGGATGTGAAGCTCCTTGAGCAGTTCAATGGACTGGCCGGGACGCAGTTCTTCGATGACTTGTGACTGGTTTTTGGGTTGTTTTGGCATGCACAGGCAGTTTAGCGGCTGATGAGATAGCCTGTTGCAACGCATGCTTTTTATTATATTGTGTACAATTTAGTTGTGTAGTACAATTGTTGAATGCTCAGCAAATCCAACCCCATGCTGCAACTGGACAACCAGTTGTGCTTTGCGCTGTACAGCACCTCTTTGGCCATGACCAAGCTGTACAAGCCGCTGCTTGAAGCGCTGGGGCTGACCTACCCGCAATACCTGGCCATGCTGGTGCTGTGGGAGCGCGACGGCCTGATGGTGTCTGAACTGGGCGAGCGGCTGTACCTGGACTCCGGCACGCTGACACCGCTGCTCAAACGGCTCGAAGCGTCGGGCTATATCACCCGCCTGCGTGCTGCTGACGACGAGCGGCGTGTTCACATCACACTGACTGCAACGGGTCGCAAACTCAAGGCGCAGGCCGCAAAAATACCGGGCTGCATCGTGCGCGCCAGCCAGTGCTCGATCGCCGAATTGATGGCTTTGACCAGCCAGGTCAAAGCACTGCGCGACAGTCTTGCCCATTAACAGACTGACCGATTGAAGTTTTCACCCGCCCCAATCCCGGGGCATTTTTAACCTAAGGAATCTCCATGACCACCTCTCTTGAAAAAGTTTTATACACCGCCAAAGCCCACACCACGGGCGGTCGCGACGGCCACTCCAAAACAGACGACGGCCGCCTGGAAGTCAATTTAAGCTCGCCCGGCACCGCCGGCACAGGCACCAACCCCGAGCAGCTTTTTGCCGCTGGTTATTCAGCCTGCTTCATCGGCGCCATCAAAGCCGTGGCAGGCATGCAAAAGATCACGTTGCCAGACGGCCTGGCGATTGATGCCAGCGTTGACCTGGGCAAAATCCCGGCGGGCTACGGCATTGCCGCCCGTCTGGACGTGACCCTGCCCGGCATGGACCGCACTGCTGCGCAAGCGCTGATTGACGCCGCGCATCAGGTTTGCCCGTACTCCAACGCCACACGCGGCAACATTGACGTGACCATTACCTTGAAGTAAAGCTTCATGCGCTGATGTCACCCAGGCGGCTCGGCTGTGTTGAACAGTCAGGCCGCCTGGTTTAACGTACAAGCCATGACTCTCACAAACGCCATCACCGGGTTTCAGGTTTTAAAAAGCGACCTGCACCAAACCCGCTTTACAAACACCCAAGCCGCCCCGCTTGAAGACGGCGAAGTACGGCTTCGGGTTCAACGCTTTGCCTTCACGGCCAACAACATCACCTACGCAGCGTTTGGTGATGCGATGAATTACTGGAAGTTTTTCCCCACGCCAGACGCAGCCTGGGGCAGCATCCCCGTGTGGGGTTTTGCCGATGTGTGCGAGTCCCGCTGCGACGGTGTGGCTGTGGGTGAGCGCCTGTATGGCTACTACCCGATGGCCAGCCATGTCACGCTGCAGCCCGCCAGAGTCAATGACCACGGGTTTTACGACGCAGCGCCGCACCGTGCCGAGCTGCACCCGGTTTACAACCAGTACGTTTTCAGCCGCACCGACCCGCTCTACAACGCCGACAACGAAGACATTCAGTCGCTGCTGCGGCCACTGTTTGTCACGTCGTTTTTGATTGACGATTTTTTCGCAGACAACCAGTTTTTTGGTGCCAGCACGCTGCTGCTGTCCAGCGCGTCCAGCAAAACAGCCTATGGCACGGCCTTTCAGTTGGCGCAGCGCAGCGGGATCGAGGTCGTTGGCTTGACATCACAAGGCAATGTGGCGTTTTGCGAAAGCCTGGGCTGCTACCACCGGGTGTTGACATACGACCAGTTGGACCAGATTGCAGTTGATGCACCGTGCGCTTATATTGACTTTGCAGGCAACGCAGATTTGCGGCGCAGCATTCACAGCCGCTTTGCAAACCTCAGCTACAGCTGCTCGATTGGCGGCACGCACGTTGACCAGCTGGGTGCCAAAGGCGCTGGCAAAGACTTGCCCGGCGTGCGCGCCACTTTGTTTTTTGCGCCAGCGCAGATCAAAAAGCGCAGCGCTGACTGGGGCGCAGCGGGGTTGAGAGACCAGCTCGTCGCCGCCTGGCAGGCCTTTACCGCCAAAGCAACCCAGACTGACGCGCCTTGGTTGGTCGCACCGTTCGGGGCGGCCTTGCCCGGT
>JANMIH010000120.1:0-3185 GCA_031375685.1 Polaromonas sp.
CGCAGCAGTTGCAGGCGCGGCAGCATCATGCTGAGCCACTGGGCGTGTTCCAGGTTGTCGTCGTAATGCGCAAACGCGCTTTTGGTGTTGTAGGGCGGGTCAATAAAGATGCATTTGACCTGGCCGCGGTAAAAGGGGAGCAGGGCTTTCAGGGCTTCGAGGTTGTCGCCTTGAATCAGCAGATTGTCCTTTTGCAGGGCTGCATCGCCATGAATCGACACCTGGTCGAGTAGCCGGTACGGCACGCGGGCGGACGTGGTGAAGGCGCTTTGGCGGTTGAGCCAGTCTAGGGTGGGCATGGGTAATATTTTTTAACCTGCCTGTAGCAGCAGGTTGCGGGCAATGGTGTAGCAGTGCAGGCTGCTGGGGGCAAACTCAACGGTTTGGCCGTCAATGGTGGCGCTGCCTGACTGTGTGAGTGTGGTGACCAGTGGCGGGCGGACCAAGGTGTGCTGGGCCATGAATTTGCGCAAGCCCTTTAGCTCGCTCCAGTCGGTATAGGCGCGATCTGACCATTTGATCTCAACTGCAAAACGGGGTTTTTGGGTGCTGGCTGCAATGCCGACCAGGTCAACCTCGTAGTCGGTGCGGCCTTCTCGCCAGCGGGCGTAGTGCAGGCCGGCGATGGTCTCTAGGCTGTGCAGCCATTGGCTCCAGATGGCGGTTTCAACCAAATGCCCCATGGCAGGGTCTTGCGCCCGCACGATGCCAAACAGTGCGGCGCGGATCGACGGATTCGTCAGGTACACCTTGTAGCTGCTGGCGCGCTGTAGGCGGCGTGCGTTGTCGCTGACACGGGATACGCGTTTTATTAAAAATGCGGCCTCAAGGTAGGTGAGGTATTCGTCAATGCGGGCTTTGCTCAAACCCGTTTCTTTAGACAACCCGGCAGGTGATACTTCCATGCCGGTGTTGTAAGCAAGTACATTGAAAAACCGGTTCAGCTCCTGCGTGTCTGAAATGCCGAACAGGCTGGGCAGGTCTTTTTGCAGCACCTTGTCAACAATGTCTTGGCGCAGGTAGCGGCGGGGGTCTTCGCGCACCGATGGGTTCATGACGGCCTCTGGAAAGCCGCCGTAGTTGAGGTAATTGATGAATTCTGCATTGAGCGTCGCGATGTTGGGCGCGTGGTAGTCGGCTCGCGCGGAATCAGGCGGCGCAACATCTTGTACCAAGTGAGCTTGGCCGCAAAAGTCCAGGTATTCGGCAAAGGTCAGGGGCGGCAGCACAAAGTCTGAAAATCGGCCTGCGCCTGACTCACGGCTTTTCATGCGCAGTGCGGCAGCAGCTGATCCGGTGGCCACGAAGCGCAGATTTTTATAGGTGTCTACCAGTACTTTGAGGTGCGTTTCCCAGTCTTTAAGGTATTGAATTTCATCGAAAAAAATATACAAAATACCTGCTGGGTCGTCGGTTCGGTGGCGGTGAATGTCAACAAACAACTTGACAAGGCTGCCCAGAGTTTGGCCTGAGAAAAGCGGCACGTCCATTTGCGCCACCATGATGCGCGACCCTGCTATGCCCGTATCCATCAGCTCTTGCACAGCTTGGGTCAGCATGACAGTTTTACCTACGCGACGCGGGCCAATCACCACCACCGCACGCCTTACATCCACGGCTTTGACCAGGCGCATGAAGGATGAAAAGTATGCGCGTTTGGGCCAGGCGCGCAAGTCGGTATCAATTCCTTTGCCAGCTACCCACCAAGGGTTGGTGTCGGCTAGATACTCTTGAACCGCTGGATGCGGGATCGCTAAAGATTGTTCAATTGACATATCCAGAGTTTACCTAAAATGTCAAAATAGATATTAAAAATGTAATCTATTTTTACTTTTCGGTGATTCTTCAATTAAATCAAGTACTTAAGACTTGCGCAATGTGCGATATTTTCGTCAACTATCTCGTCAGACGGCAAAATTTATCTTTTCTAAAGCACCACTTTCACCATCGGGTGCGTGCTGAGCGTGCGGTACAGCTCGTCGAGTTGTTCGCGGCTGGTGGCGGTCACGGTGACGGTCACGCCCAGGTATTTGCCGCCGCTGCTGGTCCGCAGCTCGATGGTGCTGGCGTCAAAGGCCGGGTCAAACTGGTGGGCGACGTGGGTAATCGCTGCCACCAAGCCGTCTACCTTCAGCCCCATCACCTTGATGGGGAACTGCGACGGGTATTCGATCAGCGATTCTTCTTTCGGGATGTCCGGCATCGTCATGCGGCTTGCTCCTTGGCTTGCTGGTAGGCGGCGTACAGCTTGGCGTAAACCGGGCCCGGTAAGCCGGTGCCCACTTTCGCGCCGTCCAACAGGGTGACGGGCAACACCTCTTTGGTGGCAGACGACAACAGCAGCTCATCGGCGTCCAAAACCTCGGCTTTGGTGATGCGGCGCAACTCAAACGGGATGCCCTGGGCGCGGCACAGCTCTTCAAACAGGCCGTAGCGGATGCCTTCGAGCACCAGGTTGTCTTTGAGCGGGCCCAGCAGTTTGCCCGCTTTGACAACCCACACGTTGCTGGACGCCGCTTCGCTCAAAAAGTCGCCCCTGAACATAATGGTCTCTAACGCGCCAGCATCTGCGCTGATCTGCCGTGAAAATACCGCACCCAGCAGGCTGGTGCTTTTGATGTGGGCTTTTTCCCATCTGAAATCATCAGCGGACACGCAGGCCACGCCCTCGGCTCTGGCCTGCGCGCTGGGCAGCTTCATGGGGTTGATCATGACAAATACGGTGGGCTTCAAGCCGGGCGGCATGATGTGGTCACGCATGGCCACACCGCGGCTGACCTGGATGTAGATAATTTGATCTGGCTCAACCTCGTTTTGAGGGCTATTTTGAGTGTCATTATGGGATGTATCCCTTATTTTATGTGCGCGAGCAGCTACTAATTGCATAGCAATCTGCTCCCATTCAGCGCTTGTCAACGGGTTGGGTATGCGCAATTCGGCCAGGCTGCGGTCAAGCCGGGCCATGTGGTGGGCAAACCTGAAAAACTTGCCGGCATACACCGGCAATACCTCGTAAACGCCGTCGCCAAAAATGAATCCCCGGTCAAGAACGCTGACTTTGGCGTCTTTTAGCGGCGTGTAGTCGCCATTTAAGTAGCAAAGCGTGTCGGGCAGGGTGTTTTCCATGAGGCGTCTGGTTCAGGGTGAAGAGGGGTTGCGCTTGTCAATTCGCCGGGTTTGGCCAA